>CAZMXY010000008.1:0-1562 GCA_964570345.1 uncultured Rhodothermales bacterium
TTTATGTCCGGAATTCTTAATTCCGTTATTGCATCTGAAATCAAAACCGGCTATCTATCTCTCTCACCCACGACGACCACCCGCTCGCACCTGGGTTAACGTACTGCCTCGCCATGGACCTCGATCGCCCGTCGCGCGACGATGAATCGTTCCGCCGCCCGAAGAATGCGCGGCAGGAGCCCACGCCTTCACCGGCGAATTCCGATCCGCAGCCCTCGATCCTGAAGCTGACTCTCGGTGAGCTCGAGAAGAGGATGCAGGACTTTCGCCGCGAGTATCTGAAAGCGAAGAGCAAGGAGACCGTCGGAACGTACATGCGGTCACTTAATGAATTCGAGCGATGGTTCGTACAGCAACGCGGCAGGTTTCATTTCAGCGAAGCCGGAATTCATGCCTACAAAAAGTATTTGATGGAGACGCGTGAGCTCAGCCAGGTCTCCGTTTCGACCTATCTCACCGCGGTTCGCCGGTTCTGTCAGTATCTCGTAGACATCGGATTGCTCGAGGCGAATCCCGCGCAGGCCGTCAAGGGCAATCGGCGTCCGACGTCGCACTCTCGATCCGTCCTTACGGAAGGGGAAATTTCATCGCTTCTCGACACCCTCGAGGCCACTTCGCAGATCGGTACGCGCGATCAATCGGTCATCTACCTCATGCTCTACGGCGGCCTCAGCGAGATTGAAATCGTTCGGGCAGACGTAAGGGACCTGGAGCAGACGCTGATGGGCTGGTACCTTCGCGTTCAGGGAAAGGGACATACGGTGAAGGACCAGCACGTGCCGATCGATCCTCCGGTGATGGAAAAGATCCGCATTTATCTGGATACGCGCGGCCGCATCCGGCCGGAAGATCCGCTCTTCGTGTCACATGGTCATCGATCCGAAGGGGAGCGATTGAATACGCGTTCGATTCGAAGCCGAATCAACCGGCACCTCAAGAATGCAGGCGTAAAGCGGCGGGGCATCACCCCGCACAGCCTTACGCACACGGCGGCTCTAATATGGCTCAACGACGGCATGGAGGTCGAGGAAGTGCAGCAGCGCATGCGGCACGGCACGCTCGACACGACCATGATTTATTTCCGAAAGCAAGGTCTGTTGAAGCGCGATCCCGAGGAAGTCGAGGAGTCGGGAGGATGATCAGGGCCATGCCTTTGCGTACGCGCGCCCTCTTCGCCTTGCTCGTTGCCGGCATCGTTTCGGGCGGGTGCGGGAGCTCTGAGCCGTCCACGTCCGAGCCGTCCCGCCGCGGGCTCGAACAGGCGACGATCGGCGGGGAGCCGGATCCGTCCATCATTCCGACGCCAAAAGAAAGCTCGTTCAACGGATCGTCCCTCATACTCCCCGACACGCTCCGATGTCACGTTTCCGATGGGACGCTTCGACCCCTCATCGACGTGATGGGCTACGAATTCCGCATGCTCACCGGCGGGAGCGTGGAAGAGAGTTCGAACGATGCGGACCGAGGGTGCATTCTGCGGATCGACGAGCGCCTCGGCCCGGAAGAATATCGTCTCAACACGAGTACGCCGATAACAATCGCCGGCGGCTCATACGCGGCCG
>CAZMXY010000008.1:1662-44062 GCA_964570345.1 uncultured Rhodothermales bacterium
CCTCTCTACGTCGTCAATGAAAAAAAGTGGGATCCCGAGTATATCTACGGTTGGAATCTCTGGCGTTGGGAAAACTGGGTCCCGTGGATGCCGTCGTACCAGCCCATCCAACTCGAGCCCTCCAGCGACGTGATCGGAGGATCGATGGAGTCCTGGGCACAGCCGCAGCACGTCGAGTTGTGGAGTCTCCGAAAGCGCGTGCCGTCCATGAACGAGCGGATTTGGAGCGCAACGATAGAACCGAAACGAACGTGGAGCGCGTTCGCGCGGACGCTCGAACGTCTCGACGCCGCATTCGGACGGATCATCAGTCCAGTACGCGTAGACGCGGACGGACTGCGAAACCCCGGACGTGAAGACGGTCACTTCAACGAGCCGTTCTGGTTCGGCGACCGGCTGACGGTGCGGACGGCCGCGGATTCGAATCTGGTCGTACGCTACACAGTGGACGGGTCGGAGCCGTCGGTCGGCTCGCCGGTGTACGATGATCCGATCGTCATGTCGGAGACGACGGACCTACGAGCGAGGGCGTACACGATGCAGGGCGAGCCCATCGGCTATGATCGATGGATTCGCTACGAGCTGCATCCGATTGAAGCGCGAGTAGAGGGTGACTTCGTCGTCGGACCGGACGACGCGTGGGAGACGCTGGGGATGCAGACGGAATTCCGCGACGGGGCCGTAGTAACGTTGCGCGCCCTTCGCGACGGCCAACTGCGGTATTCGGTCGGCGATCAACCGCCGGAACCGGACTCCCCGCGCTACGCCGCGCCGCTGTCCGTCGACTCGACCGTCGTGATCCGAGCACAGCTGTTCGAGGCGGACGTGCGCGTAGGAGCCGAATGGGTCGGTCGATTCAAGAAATCCAGGTAGCGCGTTTGAAACGCTGCCGCGTTTGCCAGGGTCGGAAGACCGGATCTTCTAACGGTACCCGGCTGCCTGCAGGTTGAAGAGCTCGGCGTAGCGGCCGCCAAGTACGAGCAGCTCCTCGTGCGTACCCATCTCGAGCCGCCGGCCGTCCTCGAGCACGAGAATGCGATCGGCCATCCGCACCGTCGAGAAGCGGTGCGATATGAGGACGGCCGTCTTGCCGGCCGTCAGTTCGGTGAATCGCTGAAATACGTCGTATTCCGCGCGGGCGTCCAGCGAAGCGGTGGGCTCGTCGAGGATGAGCAGTTCCGCATCTCGCATGTAAGCCCGGCCGAGGGCGATTTTCTGCCATTCTCCGCCCGAAAGGTCGACGCCATCCTCGAATCGGCGGCCGACCATCTGATCGTAGCCGGCGGGAAGGCGTGCGATGACCTGATCGGCGAGGCTGCGCCGCGCCGCGCCTTCGATGCGGGGACGATTAGAGCGCTCGTCGATACGTCCAACGGCCAGGTTCTCGGAGGCCGTCATGAAGTAACGAACGTAATCCTGGAAGATGACGCCGACGTGCTTTCGCAAGTCGTCTACGTCATATTCCCGGAGGTCTCGACCGTCCAACAAGATGCGACCTTCGGTCGGATCGTACAGTCGAGCAAGAAGCTTCACCAACGTCGTCTTGCCGGCGCCGTTCTCACCGACGAGGGCCAGCTTCTCGCCGGTTTCCAGCGTGAACGAGAGATCACGCAGGACCCACCGTTCGGTGCCGGGGTACCGAAATCCCACCTCTTCAAATTCGAACCCGCGGGCGATGGGATGCGGGATGGGATACGGCGCCTCGATGACGGCAATCTCCGGCCGAATGTCAAAGAATTCGAAGAGATCCTTCAGAAAGAGGGACCGTTCGGCTATGGTCGTGAAACGCTCCAGCATGCCTTCGAGGAGCGAACGAAGGCGCGCGAACGAGCCGGCCAGAAAGGTCAGGTCACCGATGGAAAACTCCCCGGACACCGTCCGCCAGATGATGACCGCGTAAGCGGCATAGTAACCGAGGCTTCCCACGGCGGCCAGCAGGCTGCCCCACGCGGCCCTGCGAGTCGACAGCTTCTTGTTCGCTTCGTAGAGTCCGTCGGCGAGCGCACGGTATCGGTCGGCCAAAAAATCGGCCAGACCGAAGATTTTAACCTCTTTCGCCGTCTCATCGCTGGCGCCGACGTATCGGAGGTAGTCAAGCTGACGCCTCTCGGGGGTCCAGGCATACATCAGCGAATAACTGAGACTATTGAAGTGCGCTTCTCCCAGGAAACCGGGCACCAGCGCCACGACGAGCAGAAGAATCAGCCAGGGCGCCATCACGACGAGACCGGCCGCAAACGAAACGATCGTCACGAAATCCTGAAGCTGGCCCATGACCTGGCTCAGGAGAACGATGCGCCCCGTCGTTTGCCGACGCGCGCGTTCGAGCTTGTCGTAGAAGTCCGCATCTTCGAAGTGGGCCAGGTCGAGCCGGGCCGCGTGACGCATCAGGCGGACGGACGTCTCGTTGGTGAAGAGGTCGCCGAGCAGACTCTCCACGAGCGCCACGCCGCGGCCGAGCAGATCCGAAACGACGGCCAGAGCGAGTTCAAGGACGACCAGCGTCCAGAGATACGTCAGGTCGCCGCCACCGACGTCGACGAGGCGGACGACTTCGTCGATGATCAGCTTGCCCACGTAGAGCAGTGAAACGGGAATCCCTGCGCGCAACACTCGAAGCGCAGCGCTGGCGAGGGTTAGGGATGGGCTGACGGACCAGACGAGCTCGAAGAGGGGACGAAGGTGCGTGAGCGCCGTAAAACGCTCGCGCCAGTTCAATTCAGGACCGTTGCGGTTTCGGGCGGCTCGTTGGGGGGACGGAGGCATCAATAAACGGACCTTGAGGAGGCACTAGATTACGGTCCGGAGTGTGAACTGGTGCAGGCCGCCGAGTGTCGACCAGGAATTGAATGCATAGTCGAATCGTATCTGCGACACCTTGATCCCGAATCCGGCCGCGAATCCCGCCAGGTCAAGCCGGCTCTTCATCTTCAGGTCTTGATGGCGCCGGTGATTGTAGCCGAAACGGACCTGAAACGCGTCACTGAACTGGAATTCGCCTCCGAGCGTCACGTGGCGCATCGCGTTCGCGATCGCGTTGCCCTCGTGCGGCTCGTCACCGATCCGATTGAGATTGTAGCCGGTGACGGAAAGCATGAGTGGTACGTAACGAAGCCGCTTCGCCAGCCCGATCCGAAGGTCGAGGGGGAGTTCGTCCTCGACGGCGCCAAGGGATCCCGTTACGATGCCCACGTTGTTGACCGACGCGCTCAGCGTGAGCTGCGGTTCGGGCAGATGATAGGCCACGCCGGCGTCGCCCGCGATCGCGGTCGCACCGTAGGCCTCGACACGCGAGAACGCCGCGTGCACGTTCGCTCCCATGCGGAGGCGCGGGCCGTCAGCTCGTGAAAAGGAGACGGTTAGTGCACTATTGGATGCGCCGAAGTCCTCCGTCTCTTCTCCCGCCTCGTCATATCCGGTCATGTCGCCCCATCCGACGTAGCGAAGTCCGGCTCCCAACGTCCCGAGCCCCTCAAGATGCCGCGCATGCGCCACGAAGCCGGCGTTGATTCCGCCGAGATGGTTGAGGTACGAGAGCGACAACGCGCCATGCATGTCTTCGTTGAGCAGCGCGGGGTTGTAGAACAGCGCGTTGACGTCGTCGCCGTAGATCGCGGAGAAGGCTCCGCCCAGAGATGCCGCACGTGCCGACGGCTCCAGTCGTAGAAAGGAAAACGTTGATGCCGGGCCCGGCTGTGCGGCGGCCGGTCCACTAGAGATGACGAATCCCGCGGCGGCAAGAAAGAGTATAATTGGAACGGTCCGCATGCGGCGTCGGTACGTCATGGCGTGACGCGGAATGTGGTGGGAATCACTGCGAGCGATAGCCGTAGCAGATAGGCTCTTACCGTTTCCTGTACTTCGATCGATGTGTTCGTCGTCGGCTCGTATTCGGCCCCGCCTCTTATACGCCGCCCCGTATACTTAGGGCCGCCGGATTAGTTCTTAAAGGGAATTCCGCGTGATCTACACGCGACCAGAGGTCGTCGGGGGAAAGCCTCCGGTATTACGGTCGTGGCGAGGCTTCGACGGCTTGCAAAGCAAGAAGGTAGGGGAACGGATCTACCCCCCTGGCGTGAGATTGACGGCTCCAAACCGCGCCTTAATTCTGATCTTTTTTGTCCCTGCACCCACGTGACGTCACGATGCGGGGATTATCCTTGGTCCGATTCTTGACCCACGATCGGGCGCACGATCGCAGACCATACTTTCCGACATGATAGACTTTCTTAAATCCCTCTTCGGCGACAAAAACAAGCGGGAGCTCGAGAAGCTCTGGCCGGTCGTTGAACAAATCAACCAGCAGTTCGAGGGGCTGGCGAACCTCTCCGATGAGGAGCTGCGAGGTAAGACGGATGAATTTCGCCGGCGGATCCGCGAGTCCGTAGCGGAAATCGAACGGCGCCAGCAGGAAATCCGCCGCGAACTAAGCGGCGTTGAGCTCGATTCACCGCTCATCGCTGACGGCCAGGCGACTGACGGCGAGGTGGCCGTGAGCACGAACGGTCAGCAGGCCGAGGAGAAGGAGCTGTCGCTCAACGAGCGTCGCGCGCTGTACGAGGAGAACGACGCACTCGAGGAAAAGTGGTTGGAGACGGTCGAGGCGACGCTCGATGCCCTCGTGCCGGAGGCCTTCGCCGTCGTGAAAGAGACCTGCCGGCGCATGCTCGGCCGCGAGTGGGAAGCCGGGGGAGCCAAGATCACGTGGGACATGGTCCCGTACGACGTTCAGCTCCTGGGAGGTATCGCGCTGCATCAGGGGCGCATCGCCGAGATGAAGACCGGTGAGGGCAAGACGCTCGTCGCCGTGATGCCGATGTACCTGAACGCGCTCGTGGGGCGCGGCGTCCATCTCGTCACGGTCAATCCCTATCTCGCCCAGCGCGATGCCGAGTGGATGGGACCGATCTTCGAATTTCACGGTCTCACCGTCGACGTCGTCGACAAGTACGACCCGCATTCGGAAGGCCGACGCAAAGCCTATCGGGCGGACGTCACCTATGGAACCAACAATGAATTCGGGTTCGACTATCTGCGTGACAACTCCTTCGTCGTGGAGCCCGAGCAGCTCGTCCAGCGAGCGCATCACTTCGCAATCGTGGACGAGGTCGACTCCGTGCTCATCGACGAGGCTCGCACGCCGCTCATCATCTCAGGCCCGGTCCCGCAGGCGACCGACGATCGCTTCAAGGAGCTCAAGCCGACGATCGACAAGCTGGTCTACGCGCAGCAAAAGCTCGTGGCGACTTTCGCGAGCGCGGCCGAGCAGAAGCTGAAGGAGCGCGACGTGGCGCTCGAGGCGGGTGATCGGAGAAAGGCGGCGGATCTCGAGGAAGAAGCCGGACTCGCACTGCTGCGCGCGCAACGCGGCTTCCCTCGCAACAAGAAGCTGCAGAAGCTGATGCAGGAGCCGGGTGTCGAGCAGCTCGTGCGGAAGACAGAGTTTTTCTATCTGCAGGACAATGCAAAGAACATGCCTTTCGTCGACGACGCCCTGTATTTTGCGCTCGACGAAAAGCAGCATGCCATCGAGATGACGGACAAAGGCCGCGATTTCGCATCTCGAACGGCCGGATTGGATACGGACCTGTTCGTGCTCCCCGATCTCGGCGACGAGGTGGCCGGCATCGAATCGGACGTCGCACGAAAGCGCCGGGAATTGAAAGAAGCGCTCGAATCGGACGACACGCTTGACGAGGAGAAGAGGGAAAACAAATTGATGAACGACTCTAACCTTCTCGGCAAGGAGGTAGAGGAGCGGAAGCGGGAGCTCTACAACAAGTATTCGGAACGAGCCGAGCGCTTGCACGCCATCGAGCAGCTACTGAAGGCGTACACGCTCTACGAGAAGGACGTCGAATATATCGTTCAGGAAGACAAAGTCCAGATCGTCGACCAACACACCGGCCGCGTGCTGCCGGGACGACGCTACTCGGACGGCCTCCATCAAGCCATCGAGGCGAAAGAAGACGTACAGGTCCAGGCCGCGACCCAGACCTATGCCACCATCACGTTGCAGAACTACTTCCGCATGTATGACAAGCTCTCCGGCATGACGGGGACGGCGGAGACGGAGTCGGAAGAGTTCTGGAAGATCTACGAGATGGACGTCGTGGTCGTCCCGACGAATAGGCCGATTCGGCGCGGTGACATGGACGATCTGGTCTTTCGGACGAAGCGTGAGAAGTATCGCGCGGCCATCGATCAGATTTCGACTTATCACGGGAACGGCCAGCCGGTGCTAGTCGGCACGACGTCCGTAGACGTGTCCGAGACGCTGAGCCGCATGCTCCAACGTGCCGGCATCAAGCATAACGTACTCAACGCGAAGCGGGACAGGGCCAAGGCCGAAGCGCAGATCGTTGCAGAGGCGGGTCAGAAGAGTGCGGTGACGATCGCCACGAACATGGCCGGTCGCGGTACTGACATCAAGCTGGGGACCGGCGTCAAGGAAACGGGCGGTCTGGCGATCCTGGGTACGGAGCGGCATGAAAGCCGTCGAATCGACCTGCAGCTCCGCGGGCGCGCCGGACGACAAGGCGACCCGGGTGAGAGCCAGTTCTACGTGTCGCTCGAAGATGACTTGATGCGCCTGTTCAAGTCGGATCGCGTTGCGAAGGTGATGGACCGCCTGAATCTGGAGGAGGGCGCGGTCATCACGCATCCGTGGGTCAACAAGAGCATCGAGCGGGCGCAGAAAAAGGTCGAGCAGAACAATTTCGGGATTCGCAAGCGGCAGCTCGAGTACGACGACGTGCTGAACGCCCAGCGCCAGGTGATCTACGATCGCCGCCTGCACGCGCTGAAAGGCGAGCGCTTTCACGGCGAGATCCTCGAGATGCTACAGGAGGTGATTGCGCAGCTGGTGGAACGGCACTACGGAGAGGGCAATCTTGACGAATTGCACGAAGACGTCCTCCGCACGCTGGCATTCGATTTCGAGCTGGAGCGGGAACGCTTCGTCATGCTGGGTGAGGACGGCGTCGGACAGTTCCTCTACGACAAGGCGCTCGAATTCTATCGCCGCAAGCGCGACGCACTCGCCCGTCCGTTTGCCGAGGGGATGCAGCAGGTGATGCAGAGAGACGAGGAGACGCGTCCGACTCGCGTATTCGTCGACTTCACCGACGGTCGTCGTCTCCTCCGCGCCGTCGTCAAGGTGGAAGATGCCGTCCGCACCCGTGGGAGGGTGATCAACGACACGCTCGAGCGGACGGCTATGCTGAACATCATCGACGAACAGTGGACGGAGCATCTCCGCGAGCTCGACGAGATCAAGGAGGGCGTCGGCCTTCGTGCATACGGTCAGCGGGATCCTCTCATCGAATATAAGATGGAGGCCTTCAAGCTGTTCGCGCAGATGATGGAGGAAATCAACACCGACGTCGTCTCGTTCGTCTTCAAGGCCGGTCCGCTCGTAGCCGCCGACTCAGCTCGCCGGCAGGCCGCGCCGCGACGGCGCCTCGATCCAAACCGCGCGAAGGTCCGCCACGACTCCATGCAGCCGAGCTACGGCGTCGATTCCGGCGCTCCTCGGGAATCGTCCAGCAGGCGAGATCCGTCCGCGCCGCAGGAGCCCATCGTCGTCGGCGAGAAAATCGGCCGCAACGACAAAGTGACGATCCAGAATCCCTCGACGGGCCAGACGCAGACGCTCAAGTACAAATACGCGGAGAAGAAGCTCGACGAAGGCTGGGTCCTCCTCTCCTGACGACTGATTTTCCGCGCGGCGATCTCGGTCGGGGACGGGAACGCGGCCAGGCGCTCGCCTGCGACGAGGCCCCCTCATTCGGGCGATCTGACGAGGGTACCGCGTTCCGCTGGAAGGAGTTACATTGAAGCCGTCCCGGGTGTCTATCACGGAAGGCACTGCGATTTAATCCGATCGACCACCACTTTGCTCCGATCGCTGTACGTTCGCGATTATGCCCTGATTGAGGAGCTCGACGTCGAGTTCGACGCCGGGCTCAACGTAATCACGGGCGAAACCGGGGCCGGCAAATCGATTCTAATCGGTGCACTTCAGATGATCCTCGGAGAGCGTGCATCGACCGAGACCGTCCGTTCCGGTGCGAAGAAAGCAGTGATCGAAGGCGTGTTCGACCGCGTTGACGGCTCCGCGATTCGGTCCCTGCTAACCGAAAACGGGATCGACGAGCAGCCGACGATCATTCTGCGACGGGAGATCACGCCGGTGCAGAGCCGAGGCTTTATCAACGATACTCCGGCGACCATCCAATTGATGCGCGACGTCGCTTCGCATCTGATTGACCTGCACGGTCAGCACGAGCACCAGTCTCTACTCGACGTTTCCACGCATCTGGACCTGCTCGACAGCTTTGGAAACCTTCAACCCTCACGTACGGGATATCAAGCAGCGTATTCGGTCGTGTCCGACCTGATGCGTGAGCGGGACTTGCTGTTGTCCCGCAAACGGGAGATGGAGGAGAAAAAGGATCTTTATGAATTTCAGATACACGACATCGACCGCGTTTCACCGAAGGAAGGCGAAGAGGAAGAGTTGGAGCACGAGCGCCGAATCCTCGAGAACGCGGAGCGGCTCTATGAGTCGACGTCGGACCTGCACGCACGAATGTACGAAGCGGAACGAGCCGTTCACGACGAGCTCGTATTGATTCGCGACGAGCTCGAGGAACTGGCTCGAATCGACGCTTCGTTCGAGGTGACGTCGAAAGAAATCGAATCGGCCACGATCATCGTAGCCGAGGCGGCGTCGTTTTTGCGGCATTACAACGCCGGCATCGAGTTCAATCCGGAGCGGCTCGAGGAGATTCGGGGCCGGTCGAGCGAGCTAGAGCGCCTCAAGCGCAAGTATGGTGGATCGCTCGAAGCCGTTTTAGAGCATCGGCGCGAGATCGGTGCCGCCTTCGAGACGGCGCAAGAGTTCGAAAGTGCTCTGAAGCGGGTGAGCGAGCGCATCGCGGACGCACAGCAGCGGCTTTCCGAGCGAGCACATGATCTGAGCTGCAAGCGTCGAGACGTCGCCGATCGGATTCGCGGCGCGGTCGAAGACGAGTGCAGCAAGCTCGGCATGCCCAAGGCGCGCTTTGAGGTTCGTTTTACGGTGCGGGAGGATGAGGGAGGATGGATTTGCACGAGTCAGAATGCATCCGGCTGTACCGCATTGACGACCGGCATGGACGTGGTCGAGTTCTACGTCTCCACTAATCTCGGCGAGGCGCCGAGGCCGCTGGCCCGCATCGCATCCGGCGGCGAGATCAGCCGTATCATGCTGGCCTTGAAGACGATTCTAGCCAAAAATGAGGAATTTCCGATCCTGGTCTTCGACGAGATCGACGTCGGTGTCTCCGGAGCCGTCGCGGCCAAGGTCGGGGAAAGCATGCACGATCTAGCGGAAAGCCACCAGATCATCGCCATTACGCATCTTCCACAAATCGCCGTGCGAGGCGACGTTCATTACCTGGTCGAAAAATACGTCGAGGAAGGCCGGACGAAAACGAGGATCCGTCGCTTGTCGGACGAACGTCGGGCCCAACACGTGGCAAGCCTGATGAGTGGTTCGAGCGTTTCGGCGGCGGCGTTGGAGAGTGCTCGGGAGATGCTGGAGGAGTCCAGACGATCCGCGCCCTTGCAAGAGGGAGAGGGTTGATGGGAGATCGGATTTGAACACCCGCCGACGACGTTATGTCGTCCTTCTGCTATCTTTCATTCCTGGTCCCTGCCGGCCTTTCCCATTCGCAGTCAAGTACGGTCTTCATGACGGACATCTCATTCGGCACGGACGGCTGGAGAGCCGTCATTGCCGATCAGTTCACCTTCCGCAACCTGGATACGGTCGCGCGGGCAACGGTGCGATGGCTACGACGCCAGCAGAGCCCTTCGCCAAGCGTCGTCATCGGCTACGACACACGCTTCATGAGCGGGGAATTCGCCGAATACGTCGCCCGCGTCTTTGCGTCGAACGAGGTACACGTCCTTTTGTCGGACACGTTCACTCCGACGCCGGCCGTAAGCTGGGCCACCCACGCCCTCGACTGCAACGTGGGGGTCGTCATTACGGCCAGTCACAATCCTCCCCGGTACAACGGCTACAAGCTCAAGGCTGATTTCGGCGGGCCGGCGCCCCCGGAGATGGTTGCGGCGGTGGAAGGTGAGATGTCGGGCCTCGTCGGAGAGGCCGTTCCTCCACCGTCGTTCGAACGATTCGCCGATGAGAAGCGCATTGAGCTTCGCGACGTAACGACCGGCTACGTCGACTTCCTGAGGGAGCGGCTGGATCTGGGCGCGATTCGCGGCTCGGGCATTCGCGTAGCACACGATGCGATGTTCGGCTCCGGGCAGGGGATGGTTTCACGTCTGCTGGGCCGCAAGCAGGTGATCGAGCTTCGCTGCGACTGGAATCCCGGCTTTCATGGCCAGGCGCCCGAGCCGATCGAACGAAACCTGGAAGAGCTCTCCAGGACGGTCGTGCGCGAAAAATGCGCCGCCGGCATGGCAAACGACGGCGATGCCGACCGAATCGGCATGTATGACGAAGGGGGCCGTTTCGTCGATTCGCACACGCTGCTCTCCCTCCTGGTCAAGTACCTCCACGAGGATCGGGGACTCACCGGAGAAATCGTCAAAACGTTCTCGACGACCGGCCTGGTCGATCGGATCGCCGAGGCGTACGGCTTGCCCGTGGAGACGACGCCCATCGGATTCAAATATATCGCTTCGAGGATCGTGAGCCGAGACGTCCTGGTCGGTGGGGAGGAATCGGGCGGCATCGCCGTGAAAGGCCATATTCCGGAGCGCGACGGCGTCTACATCGGCCTCCTCATCATCGAAATGATTGTGAAACGTCGTAAAAAGCTGTCAGAGCTCGTTCAAGAGCTGCACACGGAGTTCGGGCCGCACTTTTGCCGGCGTATCGACCTTCATACGACCGAAGCCAAAAAGCAATACGTACTGAAGAGATTGAGAGAGGAAGGGGGACTCCGCGAAATCGCAGGCCGCCCGGTCACCGACTCCGAGACGCTGGACGGCTTCAAGCACCTCCTGGAAGACGGTTGGGTTCTCGTCCGTGCGTCGGGAACTGAGCCCGTTCTCCGCATCTACTCGGAGGCGCCGTCGGCTGAGGCGGCCGAGGAGCTGATTCGCGACGCGGCGCAGCAGCTTGGCGTCTGGGAGGATTAAGGCGTGGTTGCGATCAGCGCCCGAATCACAGGGTGACCCACTCAGGGGTGCCCGAATCACAGGCGACCGACTCACACGTGCCCGAATCACTCGCGGTCCGTGGCACCTACACCACGTTGGTGCCGGCAAACTGCGTCCCCAGACGACTGCACAGCCGTTCCAGATTACGGACGTCCACCTCGTCGAAGGCGGCGACGACGTCTGAGTCGACGTCCAGAACGGCGAGGAGCCGTCCATTCGGTGCGATGATGGGAACGACGATCTCGGACTCCGTCGAGGATGAACAAGCGACGTGATCCGGAAAGGCGTGGACGTCGGGCACGAGCTGGGTAGTCCGGGTACGGGCTGCCGTGCCGCAGACGCCGCGAGAAAACGGGATGCGAAGGCATCCATGACCACCCTGGAACGGGCCGATGATCAGCAGGTCGTCGGAGACGGCTCGATAGAAACCGGTCCAGTGAAAGGAATCGAATGCGCGATGAAGCTCGGAAGAGACCATCGCCATCGCCGCGATCCAATCGGTTTCCCCTTCCAGGAGCGCGGCAATACGTTCGAGGGTGTCGTCATAGACGTGCTGTCGGCCCTTACGGGACACCGCGACGTTATCGTTAGACGAATGGGTCATGCGGTGGTCCCGGACCTGACTCGTCTCAGTAGCGGTTATTCGATTCTTCATTTCTCCATCTAAGTCGCCCTACATACCGTCGGCCTCTTCCGCGTCGAGTAGCAGGACCCGATCGAGGACGTGCACGACGCCGTTCGAAGCATCGACGTCAGATTCGATGACGCGGGCCCCGTTCACGGTCGGATGTTCGGCGGACCCGTCGACGTGAAGGTCCTCCCCCGAGAGCGACCGAATCGACGCCGCGTGTAGGTTCGACGCCATCGTCTCTCCATTCGAGACGTGGTGAAGCAAAACGTCCAGTAGACGGTCCTCGTTCTCGGCGCTCAGCAGATCCTGAAAATTCGCCTCCATCTGAGTGAAGGCCTCGTTCGTCGGCGCGAAGACCGTGTATGGACCCGGTCCGGAAAGCGTTTGGCTTAGCCCGGCCGCGTCAATCGCGGCAACGAACATTGAGAAGCGGTCTCCGTCGCGAAGTACGTCGTAAATGTTTTGAGAGGTCGTATCCACCGCGTCCGTCGTGGTATCCACCTGCGCGGGAGTCGTACCGGTCGGCGAATCGCGGGCAGAGTCCGCGGCCTCGCGCTGGCCGCACGCCCCTGCGATCAAAACAAGCGCCGGCAGGGTAAGTCCGCCCAACGTTCGTCGGGAGAACGGCGACCACTGACCCAAAATCTTCTGCATGTCGAATCCTGGCGTCAACATGAATCACGGCAATTGCGCACTGCCCGAGCCGGTTGAATAAGGGCCGATCCCTAAAGTGTCATCCGGCCGACGTTTCCGTCGAGCGTAGAGCGTGAGATTTCAATATCGTTACGACTACTACGGCACGGAAACCGAGGCGGCTCCGAGTCGACGATTCGGCTTCGAGGGTCTCGCAGCACTAGCGTGTGCGACACGTTACGAATTTACGCTCCCCGTAACGGAATGAGCCCGGCGGAGACGGACTCCATTCGGCGGAGGTTCGACGTGTACGTGCCAGACGGCTGGATTTCGATGATTCCAGTCGATATGTGCGCTCGAGCAACCTGTTGGTACGCGTCTTGTGTACGAGCAGCGTGGATCATCAGTACATGTTCACGCACGTGTCGAGAGCTGACATGAAGTCCTTGCCCGGGGGCATGGATCTCGGATTCGCGCTCCCTGGTTCGTGACGGCATCTCGAACTATGAAATGCCTGTGGTGGGCATGGTGGTGGTGACCATTAGCCGGGTTGTGTGCCGGGCGGACCATTAGTAACGCGTCCGCCCGGTATCACCGGCTAATCTCTTCGTACGGCTCGCGCCGGCCCACGCTTCCCCTCTCTCTATTCGGTCCGCGCGGGACTCTGTGACGCGCCCGCGTCCGATTGAATCGGCAGCTCGATCGTGAACGAACTGCCCAGTCCCCACTCGCTTTCGACGAAGACGACACCGTCGTGCAGCTCCACGATCTGCTTGACGATGGCAAGGCCGAGTCCGGTCGATATTTCGCCCCCCGTCGGCTGTGCCGACAGCCGCTGAAACTTGCCGAAGACCCGTGATTTGTCGTGGTCGCTGAGGCCCGGTCCTTCATCGGTAACAGTGAATCGTACCTTCGACGCGTCGGACACCACGGTGACGTGGATCGCTCTGTTTGGCAGAGAGTACTTGACGGCGTTGTTGACGAGATTGTCCATCGCCTCCAGGAGCCGGCTCTTGTCGGCACGTACGATTGAGCGATCGGCCGAGACGGCGAGATGGATGATCTGCCCTTTGTTTTCGGCGAGCCGGCCGTTGCGTCGCACGACGGCGGCCGCAAGGGTGTTGACGTTGAGGAGCTCCTTGTTCAGCACGATCTTACCCGTCTCCAGGGCAGACGAATCGAGCAGCGTCGAAACGAGATTCAGCATCTGATCCGACGACTTGTGTATGAGGTCCAGCGGATCATAATGATCCGAATCCCGACCGATCTCGCTTTTCAGTATGTGAGCGAACTCCCGGATGGCATTCAGGGGATTTTTCATGTCGTGGGCGGCGATGTCGAGCAACTGGCTCTTCATCTCGCTCGCCTCGCGAAGCGCGTCGTTTCGCTCGGCGAGGACCGCGTTCAGACGGGCAAGCTGTCGCTGCTGGTCACGAACCGTCAACAAATTGTGAACCCGAGCCCTGAGCTCACGAGGACTGAACGGCTTCGACATGTAGTCATCCGAACCGGCTTCGAGCCCCTCGATTCGGTCGTCCTGCCCCGCGCGCGCCGTGAGCAGGATCACGGGGATATGACGAAGTTCTCGGTCCGACTTCAGGTGGCGACAGAAGGTATAGCCGTCCATTCCCGGCATCATCACGTCACAGATTACGAGACTTGGTTCTTCTCGGCGCACGGCTTCCAGCGCCTCCGCCCCGTTGGACGCCGACGAAACGACGAATTCGTTCCACAGGATCGAGGCTACGTACTCGATGACGTCCGAACTGTCGTCGACGACCATGATCCTGGCTCGCGCCGACGAGTCGGAATCCGGAATAGCGTTCACCGGTTCGTGGGCGCGGTAGCTCGCAAGACGATGCGGGGCGGGAGTGGGGACGGGCGTTGCCGGTACGACCATCGATTCGCCGCCCCCGGCGTCGCCCATTGGGGCCGACCACGTCTCCTCGACGTCGCTCAGTACGGCCATCTCCATCATCGGTCCACGCGATATCTCGGCCATACCTTCGCCGGTCCATTCGCCGACCCTGACCTCGTCATCGAAGTGTGAAAGCCCCTTCGGCAGCGTCACGACGAATTCGCTTCCAACGCCGGACTCGCTGTGCACGGTAATTGTGCCATGGTGAAGTTCGACGAGCTCTTTCACTAGTGAGAGGCCGATCCCGGTCCCCTCGTGGGCGTGTGCGAGGGCCCCGTCTACCTGATGGAAGCGATCGAAGACATACCTTAGTTGCTCGTCCGGAATTCCGATGCCGGTGTCCCTGACACGGATCGTCACCGCTGCGTCCATGCTTTCCGGATCGCGTACGCTATTGTCATCCACCGACACCCATATCCTTCCTCCATCGTTCGTGAACTTGACCGCGTTCGACAGCAAATTGAAGAACACCTTCTCGAGGCATGAGGGATCGAAGTAGAGGTACACGTCGTCGCGAACGCACGAAAAAGACACGCTGAGGTTTTTCTTCTCCGCGAACGCAGTAAAGGACGAAACCACGCCTTCGACGAGGGGCACGACGTTCCCGCGGCTTACGGTGAGGTCCATTTTGCCGGATTCCAGCTTGGAGAGGTCGAGGAGCTGGTTGATGAGCCGAAGCAGGCGCCGGGCGTTTCGAAGCGCTACGTCGAGCTGTTTGGAGGCCTGCGGGTTGAGCGGGCCGTAAACGCCCGCCAGCATGTTCTCCAGCGGACCGATCGTAAGCGTGAGCGGCGTTCGAAACTCGTGAGAGACGTTGTCGAAGAACTGCGTCTTGATACGATCTATCTCACGGAGCTGCTCGGCCTGACCTTCGATGACGGCTCGGGCACGTTGTGCAATGATCTGCTGTCGTTCGGCCTCCTGGAGAGCACGATCCATCTCCGAGAGGGCGTGATCGGTCTCCTCTTTCTGCTCCTCCAGCCGCTTCGATTGCCGATCGATCAAATCAAGCAGCTCGTTCCGTCGCGCTTTTGAATGTCGAAGACTCCACAGGAAGGCGCCGAGCATCAGCGAAGCGGCCACGACGACCCACACGACGTGCAACGGCGACGTATGAAAGACGAACGGTTCAAGGGCGTCTATCGACGAAGGGGTCAGCGCGATGTGAAAGCCGAATCGCATTCGATCGTACACTGCATGGGGGGAGACGGCGGATTCCGTCGACTGTCGTCAAGATTAGCAAAATGCAGTCCCCATTTTCGCGCTGCAGTGAAAATGTACGTTTTCGGGCGTCTACGAGGGTCCGGCCGTTCTTGGAGCTCGTTTCGCCGTGGGCCCGCCCGGATCTCGACGCCATTTGAGTCCCAGAAAAAGACGGACCCTCGCAGGCCGCTCGCGACGGGTAAACGGTCTGACGCTAGGCCGCACTGCGCGTGTCCAGAAGGAGGTCCAGCGTGTCGATAATTTGTTGCTTCGTGAAGGGTTTGCTTAAATAAGCATCGAATCCCGCTTCCAGGAAGCGATCACGATCTCCCGGCATCGAGTACGCGGTCAACGCGATCACGGGCACGGTGCGATAAGCGTCCAACTGTCGCAGCGCACGGAGGACGTCGATTCCGTCGTGCCCGGCCCCGAGATTGACGTCCAGCACCAGGGCATCGAACCGATTCTTTCGAGCGGTGTCGAGGGCTGACTCGGCGTTGCCCGCCGTCTTCACGACGAAGCGGTCGCGAAGCTGGTGCTGTGTCAATGCAAGCGTGTCGGAGCTGTCATCGAGGACGAGGACGTGAGTGACTGCCTCGATGCCCTGGGCCGCCATGTCGGCAACCGTGGGTCTCGGCAATATTTCGAGAACCGGCCGTTCGATTCGTGGAAAGGAGACCGTGAACGTACTTCCCTCTCCGCGACGGCTCTCGACGGATATGCATCCGCCCAAGAGATCGACGAGGCGCTTGGTTACGGACAAGCCGAGTCCACTGCCCTCGTAGGATCGTGCATGCCCCACCGACTCCTGGCGAAATTCTTTAAACATGTGGGGTAGGAACGATTCGCTGATTCCGATGCCTGTGTCGCAGACGCGTACGTAGGTTCGACTCTCGTCGGCGGAGACGTCAACGGCCACGACGCCCTCGGCCGTGAACTTGACGGCGTTTTCGACGAGGCTCTTGACGATGCGGTGAAGAGAGGCGAGGTCAAGCTCCGACTCGACGGGTTCGTGAGGCACGCGAACCGTGAATTCGAGGCCCTTCCGATCGGCGGCCGCAGCGCAGCACGAGGCGGCTGCGCGCACTTGTCGGCCCACGTCCAGCCTCTTCATGTCGAGCTTCAGCGTTCCCCCCTCGAGCTGCGCGAAGTCGAGCACGGAATTAAGGGTGTCGTGGAGCCGTATGCCGCTTGAGAGGATTCGCTCGGCGAATTCGCGGTGCGTCCCGCCAATCTCCTCCACGAGTATTTCCGCAAATCCCAGGATCGCCGTCAAAGGCGTCCGGAGCTCGTGGCTCATGTTGTTGAGAAAGGCGGATTTCAACATGAGAAGTTCCTCCACTTGTTCACGCGTTTCACGCTCCAGCGTGAGCCGTCGCTGCCGGCTCTCAAGGTCGATTCGACGCAAGCGGAGTCGATAATCGCGGATTCGACCTGTGGCGGCGGCCACGACGAGGATCGCGAGGAAATACGGAATTGAGTGAACGATCGCCCCGTCGGGCTCGCCACCGGGTCCTTCGATTTGAAGGAGGAGAACCGGATTCAACACGAGGCCGGCTATCAAGGCCGACGCGACGCCGACACGAAATCCCCAGAACCACGACGCGAGGACGACGGGAAGAATCGCGAACACGCCCGAGCCGGGTCCGAGTCCGCGATGGAGCATCGGAAACGCGATCGCGTAGGTACAAGCCGCCAGCGTCACGATGGCCGCCTCGATGGCCTGTCGCGTCTTGTCGTCGTGGACTTGGTCCGAAACGTACGGCATGAAAGTGGAGAGCCGCCCCGACGAATGCCGATCGTCGACGGCGATACGAGTCTGTGGAACTTCGGGGTGACGTAGTCTGACCGTCCGAAGTATCGACAGGCACCGCAAAATCTATACTCCGACTGCCATAGAAACGGCACCGTTCGTGTGGCTGCCATGCAATTCGGCCAATTCGGCGTTACACTGTTGTTGCAAGTTTCGGAAAAAAGGGCAGACCTGCCGCGCCGATAGAACGTTTGAATCGAAAAGGCATCGCTTTGCGATTCCGAAGGTCGATTCCGTAGCGACGCCGTCGGACGTCCATCCTATTAGCAAGAGGGATCACCATGCCGGTCGAAAAACTGCAACGATTTCTCGACGAGAACGACGTCAAATACGTCGCGATCAAACATTCGAAGGCGTACACCGCGCAAGAGGTCGCGGCCTCGGCGCACATTCCCGGAAAGGAGGTCGCGAAAACGGTGATCGTAAAACTTGACGGTGAGATGGCGATGGCCGTGCTTCCGGCCTCTTACAGCGTCAACTTCGATCAACTCAAGCACGTCACCGGTGCGTCGGTGGTCGAGCTGGCCACGGAGGAGGAATTCAAGGATCGATTTCCCGACTGTGACGTGGGTGCGATGCCGCCGTTCGGAAAGCTCTACGACATGCAGACGTTCATGGCGGCGAGTCTCGCGGAAGACGAGCAAATCGCGTTCAATGCGGGATCGCACACGGAATTGATAAAGATGTCGTTCGCCGCGTACCAGCGTCTCGCTGAGCCTGTCGAGCTGGCGTTCTCCCTTGAGCCCGCGTGAGTGAAGGGCCGCAACATTCGGGACCGAATCGGGTTGAGTCAAGGGAAGGTCATCAAACAGCGGTCAGCGCCATGAAGCTTAAGACGTCGACATGGGGCTCCGTTCTCGCGTCAACCGTGCTTGTCCTCGCCCTCGTCGTGACCGGCTGCTCACAGTCCGGGTCTACGCGACAGGACGACACCGACAAGGATGAAGTCTCGATCGGCTACGGAACGCAGTCCAAAAAATCCACGACGGGAGCCATTCAGGAGGTCGAAGGCGACGAAGGGAAACGTCCCGTCGCCCGCGTCGAAGAGATGCTGGAAGGCGTCGCCGGCGTGCAGCTCCTGAGGGGAGTGGGTGGGGGCATTCGAGTTCGCATTCGGGGAGCCAATTCCATTCACGGCAGCAATGAACCGCTGTACGTCGTGGACGGTATGCCCATCGAGGTCGATTCGGGGCATGGCCTGTCCTGGCTGAATCCCGACGACGTCGACACGATTTCCGTGTTGAAGGATGCCTCCGCAACGGCGATCTACGGTTCGCGTGGTGCGAACGGAGTCGTGATTATAAAGACGAAGCGGCAGTAGATTGCCCGGAGCGGCACGTTCGTCCAGATCCTCCCCCACACGTGGCTCTATCCCTTGTTCGCAGACCCCTCGTCGTCGGCTTCCTCCTCTTGCTCCTGTCGGCGGGCTGCGCTCCGTCGGACGATACCGCAGAGGTCGAGTCGGACCGGTACGCCGAAGTCGTAGCCGCTTTCTATACGGGCCTGGCCGGCCTTCAGGTCGGCGAAGATCGGCGTGCGGAGGAAAAGCTTCTTCGGGTCACGGAGATCTATCCCTCCGAACCCGCCGCGTGGGCAAATCTCGGCCTCCTGGCACTTCGCCGCAACGAAATCGACCTGGCCGCCGAGCGATTGGGCCGGGCTCGAGACCTGGCACCGCAGAACGGTCAGATTCGCCACCTTCTGGGACTTCTCTCCGTTTCCCAGGGAGCGACGGACGACGCCATTCTCCGCTTCCGCGAGGCCGTCGAGCTGGATTCTGCGAACGTGAAGGCCATGTTCGCGCTCGCTGAGCAGCTGGAACAACGCGGCCTCGATGAGGACCGATCCGAGATTCGGAGGCTCGTCGACCGGATCCTTCGGAACGAGCCGAACAATTTGGCCGTCCTCGTCGAGTATGCTCGCTTCGCGGCGATCGACGCGGACGCGGCGGCCGTTCGATCCGCGCTCGATTCGCTGGCGGCACGCTCCGACGATTGGCCCGAGCCCGCGAAGGAGCAACTCCGGTCGACCGTGGCGGCGGCTGAGGCCGGCGACTACGACGAGGTGATCACCCACCTGTCGTTTCTCAGCAACATCCTCAAGCAGGAGGACGTCTACCGGGAAAGTCTGGTCGCCATTCGCACAGAAGTGAATCAGACTTCAGAGCTCGTCACGCAGTTTCTGGCCCTTCCAGCTCCCGTTACGCGCGTAGCACCCCCCGACGATTCGCTGTCGTTCGTGGAAGAGCGGCTCTTTCCGGATCGTGCCGACATCGAGTGGCAATGGGCTCGCGCCATTGTACTCTCGGGCGAAGGCCTACCCGTCATAGTGGCCGCCTCCTCCGACTCGCTCTTCTTTGAGGACGGAACCACGCTGGCACTGGGTAGATCGTCCAGTGACCTCGGCTTGATTCCGTTCGATTACGATTATGATTTCCGGACGGACCTCGGGTTGGCGGGATCCGAAGGATTTCGTCTGCTCCGCCAGGGATCGGACAGTTCCTTCGTAGACGTCACGGCGGACCTGGGCCTCTCGACCGACGTCACGAGCCGGGCCTACGTCTCCGGATGGGTCGCAGATCTCGACATGGACGGCGACCTGGACGTAGTCTTGGCGACGGAAAATGGCCCCCCCACGGTGCTGCGCAACAACGGAGACGGCACGTTTGCAGAGTGGCCTATTTTTCAGGACGTGAATGGACTTCGCGATTTCGTCTGGGCGGACCTGGATGGCGACGGCGACCCCGATGCCGCCGTCGTGGAAGCGTCAGGACGCATCGGAATGATTGAAAACCAGCGCTCGCGAGGATTTCGGTATCGGGAGATCGGAGGTGGCGGCGCGGCGGTGGCCGCGGCTGACCTTGACTCGGACGGCATTCTTGAGGTGGTCGTGCTGCGCCGCGACGGCGTAATCGGGCGAATCCAGCAAGCCGTCGGGACTGCGCCGCAGGAGCACGAAGAGCTCATCAGGTGGGACGACGCCTTTCCGGATGCACCTGACGGTGCCGGCGGTGCTAAGGCACGCCTTTTCGCGATGGACGTCGATAATAACGGTGCGCTCGATCTGATCGCTTCCAATGGCCGCGAGACGGCGGTCTGGCTCGGCGCCGGTGGCGGCGCCTTCCATCGCCTCACGGCCGAGACCGGGGCCGCTGCGTTTTCGGTGGCCGACGTCACTGGAGTAGGGCGGCTCGATTTGATTGGAGTTACGTCCGACGGAGCGCCGGTTCGACTCGGCAACCGAGGGACGAAGAACTACCACTCCAAGAGTATCCGACCTCAGGCGGCCAATGCGGTAGGAGATCAGCGCATCAATCCGTTCGGCCTCGGGGGGGAAATCGAAGTGCGATCGGGTACGCTCTTTCAGAAGCAAGCCGTTACGGATCCGGTAGTCCACTTCGGCCTCGGTGACAATCTCGTCGTCGACGTCGTGCGCATCATCTGGCCCAACGGAGACGTGCAGGCCGAATTCGAGCTGTTGTCGGACGAGACCGTGCAGGCGAGGCAGCGCCTGAAAGGATCGTGCCCGTGGCTGTTTACGTTCGACGGCGAGCGAATGCGATTCGTCACCGATTTCATCTGGCGATCGCCGCTCGGGCTTCGCATCAATGCCCAAGAGACGGCCGGCGTCATGATGACGGAGGACCGGGTTAAGATTGAGGGATCGAAGCTGCGGCCGCGCGGCGACGTCTACGACGTACGCATCACGGCAGAGCTCTGGGAGACGCACTTCTTCGACCACGTCTCGCTGCTTGTCGTCGATCATCCCGAAGAAACGGAAGTTTTCGTCGACGAGCGATTCGCATTCCCTCCGCCCGATCTCGAACTGAAAGCCACGGGACCGCTTCGCCCCATCAAACGTGCCTACACGGGCGAAGGAGTGGACGTGACCGAGATTCTCCGCTCGCGCGACGAGAACTACCACGCCGAGTTCGAGCGAGGCCAATACCAGGGTGTCGCGAGGGAGCATTCTCTGATCGTAGAACTGGACGATTCCGCTTCCGGTGCAATCTATCTGCTGGCGGAGGGCTGGATTCGGCCGACCGATAGCTCGATCAACGTGGCCGTTTCGCAGGGCGCTCACGCGCCTCCGCACGGCGTGCGTCTCGACGTCCCGGACGGACGAGGTGGATGGAAAGTGTTGCATGAGAATCTTGGATTTCCGGCCGGAAAGCACAAGACGATCGTCGTGGATCTGTCGGCTGGGCTCGCGGAAGGGACGGAGAAGCGGGTTCGGCTAACGACGAATCTCGAGATTTATTGGGATGCGCTCTACTGGGCCGAAGCGCAGCCGGACACCGAGCTTCGCACCATGCGGCTGAATGCGGCGAAGGCGGATCTCCGCTACCGAGGATATTCAGTGGTGACCGAGCCGGAACGCAGCCGCCCGGAGGTGCCCACCTACGATTCGCTGCGCGGAACGGCGCAGATCTGGCAGGATCTCGAGGGATTTTACACGCGCTTCGGAAACGTTAGCGAGCTCCTCGAAACCGTCGACGATCGGTACGTCATCATGAACGCGGGTGACGAGCTGGCCCTCGAGTTCGCCGCCGCCCCCGATCCTCCCGAAGGTTGGGTCCGCGATTTCGTCTTAATCGGTGACGGATGGGTGAAGGACGGAGATTACAACACGTCGTTTTCCGAGACGGTGCTGCCGTTGCCGTCGCGCGAAGACGCGGCGTATGCTACGCCCCCGGGTCGGCTTGAAGAGGATCCCATCTACCAGAGGCATCGCGAGGATTGGCTTCGTTTCCACACGCGCTATGTGACACCAAGTGGCGTGCGAACGGCGATGCGCTTCTAATCGTCGCGTGCGGCGTGCATGACCCGGATCGAATCCGCCCCGTAGGCAACGAATCGAAGCGAATCGTCATTGCGGGCGGCGACGAAGGCGGGACCGACCGTGCTCCGGATCTGCCGGAGCTTCCGGACTTCCCCATCGAGCCAGAGGCCGCTTTCGCGAGGCTCCAGAGCCCTGAAGTCCCCCAGCCCGTCACCGTGGAGGTACGTTCCGTAACCGGCATCGTAGGACCCTCGAGCGGGCAATACGCCATAGAAATTGCCGGCGACCACGACGTCTACGGCGCCGTCTCCATCAAAATCTTCGATAAGGATCGTTCGAATCGGGGCGAACTGGGCCGAGACGGGAAGAGGGCGTACGCTGAACGCCCCTCCACCCGTGTTTATCGCGACCATCGAGGCGAACGTTCGAGCCTCGAGGACGTCGGCACGACGGATTCGATCGGGAGAGAAGACGTCCTCGATCTGTTTCGCCCCGTAGTCCGCATAGGTAGGGAATCTGCGGGCCAGCGACGGGAAAGCAGCAAGGAGTTCGTCTCGGGAAGCAAACGGATAACTTACGCCATGGCGGAAGCTCGTGAGGATGCGCTCCTCCTCACCGTCCCCATCCAGATCCCCCATGTAGAGCCTGACCGGTTCGTCGTGGCGCGCGCGAAGACGCGAATTGAGCCCGAGGTTTCCGAGAACGAGGTCGTCGCGACCGTTACCGTTGAAGTCGCCCGCGGCGACCGCCGTCCACCATCCCTGAAGCCCTGCGAAGCCGGCGTCGATTTCTTCGAAACCGTGCGCCGATTGGTGGAAAACGCGGGGTTCCATCCATTCGCCCACGACGACCAAATCGAGCCGCCCGTCGTCGTCGACGTCCGTCCAGACGGCATCCGTTACCATTCCGACCTGACTCAGCCCCGGCGCCAGCTCGCCCGTGACGTCGGAAAATCGGCCGGCGTCGTTTCGCAGCAGGTATGAGTACGGCGCTCGTCCGTATTCGCGCGCTACGACGCGGCCGCCGACGAATAGATCGACGTCTCCGTCGCCGTCGAAGTCAGCCGGCCGCACGACGCTGCCATGCTGGAAGAGCTCCGGCAACGCGTCGACTGCACGCCGAAGCGTTCCCGCGTCGTTCAGGTAAAGCCGGTCACGCAGCCCTTCGGCTTCGCCCCACCATTCATTACCCGCCGTGACGACGTAGAGATCGAGGTCCCCGTCGCCGTCGGCGTCGAAGAAGGCCGCGTCGACGTCTTCGTAGAGACTGTCGGCCTCGAACAGGGCCTCATTCGATCGGACGAAGGTGCCGTTCGGTTGCTGGATTAGGAGGGCCGACGGATTCCACTTCGAGCTGCCGACGAACAGATCGTCCAACCCGTCGCCGTTGAGATCCCCCACGGCAAGCGCCGGACCCTCGGTCGAGACCCTGTGAGGCATCAACGGTTCGCGAGTGAAATCGAAGAAAGCGTTCTCGCGGTGGCGATATTCGGCGTCGAGGCCGGACGGTCGGAAGACGGGGCTGCCGGCCTGTCGCCGTAGCTGCGAGTAGTCGAAGGAGCCGCCGGCGTCGGCCTGTCGCAGATCCAGGAAGCGATCGGCGGCGACGTTCGTCATGACCTGGAAGCGCCCATCCGGCCAGACGACGGTCAGCGTATCGATCGTGTCCGCGTCACCGAGGCCTACGTGCAATCGAGGATCGACGCTCGACTGAAAGCCCCGAGTCGCCACGAGTTCGTGCAGCTGTCTCCGTCCACCAGCCGACACGAAGACCTTGGCGCCGTATCCGAATGAATTGCGGCCGTCACCCCGCAGGCGAATCCCTACGAAGTGGCGGCCGCTGCTCCGGTTCTCGTAGATGGAGGCCGTGTCGTTCACGTTGTTGACGATGAGGTCGAGGTCCCCGTCGTTGTCGAGGTCGGCGTATGCCGCCCCGTTCGAGAATAGAAGGGCGTCGAGTCCCCATTCTGACGTCACGTCTGCGAAGTCGAGAGAGCCGTTATTGCGAAAGGCATGGTTCGGAATGCGGACGTGAGGCATGCGTTCGAGGACCTCGAGATCCTTCAGCCCAGCGCCTCTGAGAACGCGCTGCATGACCGGTGAGGACGCTGCATCGAGATAGTCCTCGTCGTTCGGGCGCCGCCAGATGCCGTTCGTGACAAAGAGGTCCTTCCGGCCGTCGTTGTCGAAATCGGCGAGAAGCGGCGCCCAGCTCCAGTCGGTCGCCTCGATTCCGGCGAGGTATCCCACGTCACTGAATCGCCCGGTACCACGATTCAGAAGCAGCGTGTTTCGGGCGAATTGATGGTGGTATCCGAGATCCACCTTATGACGGTAGATGGCATACTCTTCGGCGGCGGCGGCGGTCTTCAGCACGTCTTCGCGGTTCGGAAGCATGTCGAGGACGACCACGTCCGGCAGGCCGTCGCCGTTGACGTCGGCGGCGTCGACACCCATCGAGGATCGGCTGTTGTGCGGTGCAGCCTTTTGCATGCCTTCCGTGAACGTGCCGTCACAATTGTTCCAATAGAGATAATCATGCTCGTGGAAGTCGTTCGCGACGTAGACGTCCGGGCATCCGTCGACGTTCAGATCGGACGTCACGACGCCCAGACCGTAGCCTGTCGGGCCGCCGTAGATACCGGCCGATTCACTTACGTCCGTGAAACGATCGCCGTCGTTGCGGTACAACCGGTCGCCCGCGCGCGGGTGACGTTCGTAGCGGATGGCCGCGGGTTGATGGGTCTCTTCGTCGTGCGTGGAATGATTGAGCAGGAATAAATCGAGATCACCGTCGGCATCGTAATCGAAGAAGGCAGCCTGTGTAGAATAGCCGGCAAAGTCGAGGCCGTACTCCTCCGCACGATCGACGAACGTGCCGTCGCCCTGATTAATGAAAAGTTGATTCCTCCCGCGGCGTCCCTCGAATCCGCTCACGGCGGATACGTAGACGTCGAGCCGTCCGTCGCCGTCGACGTCCGCCATGGCGGCGCCGGTGGTCCAGTCAGCCGTCCCGGCGACCCCCGCGTGGTCGGTCACGTTTTCGAATCGAAGACCGCCGCGGTTGAGATAGAGTTGATTTGGACCCTGGTTGGACGTGAAGTAGAGGTCCGGCAGGCCGTCGTCGTTTACGTCCCCGACGGCCACGCCGCCGCCGTCATAAAAGTAGAGATAGTTGATAATGTTGAAATCCGGTCGATCCTCGACTTCATTGACGAAGTCGACACCCGATTCGGACGGAGGCACGGACCGGAAGAGCGGTGCGTCTCGAGACGTGCAGGCGCCGAGAAGAAGAGCGAGTCCGAACAGCAGCGAGCGCATGGCTATGGAATGAAGTGGAGCGGATACCTTCGAGTCCCGGTCGCTCGGATCAGCGAGCGACGTACACCGAGGCGGGCCCGTTGTTGCGAACGACGAGTACGGCCATGCCGCGTCCATCCAGCGTGAACACGTGGAGATCGCGCACGTCCCCTTCGAGATTGATGCCGGAGTGCTTCGGCTCGAGCGGCGTGAACGTCCCGTCGCCGTGGCCTTCGAGAAGGAGCCCGCGTCCGGCATCGAGGTTGCCGAACTCGGGTTTAAAGCCGGAAAAGTTGCCGGCGACGAGTAGATCGTCGTGGCCGTTGCCCGTCGCATCGAAGGCAGCGAGCGCATAGATGGGGGCCAACTGCGATTCCTGGGGAAGCGCCGTCATAGTGAGTCGTTCCTTGCCGTCGGCGCGGATGAGGGACGAGGCCATCTGATAGGCGCGATACTCGAGGCCGTTCTCCATTTCCTGCGGCTTAAAAATTTCTGATAGCGTCTTTCCGGCATAGGAAGCGTACGTCGGAAATCGCTCTTCCATGAACGAAAATCGGGCGACGAGGTCGGAGCGGAGGGCTAGCGGATAGCTCGTGTCGCCGTCGTAGTAGGAGACGATCTGTTCCACGAAGCCGTTGCGATCGAAATCGTGGACGAGCATGCTGAGCGGCCGGTCGATCGTCGCCCTGAGGCGGGAGTTCAGGCCCAGGTTTCCGGCCACGAGTTCAGGGCGTCCGTCACCGTCGAAGTCGTGCGCGGTAACGGTATTCCACCAGCCGTGACTCGTTTCGAGCCCGGCGATGGAGGCGCGTGAAAACCGGCCGGCGTCGTTCTTGAACACCGTGATCGGCATCCAGTCCCCTACGAGAATGAGGTCGTTCCGGCCGTCTCCGTCATAATCCGCCCACACCGCGTCGGTTACCATCCCGACCTCGGCCAGCTCGGGCGCAATCTCGTCCGTCACGTCCGTGAAGCGTCCATGGCCGTCGTTCCGTAGCAGCGCCGATCGCGGAGGCAGCCCGTATCGCCACGGGACGAGGCGCCCTCCGATGAATAAATCGATGTCACCGTCATCGTCGAAATCCGCCGGCCGCACCACCGAGTTACTGTGATGAAGTATCGGTAGGCGGTCTTCGGCTTTCGTGAAGCGACCCGAGCCGTCATTCAAATAGAGGCGGTCGAGAAGAGCGGGGGCCAGGTCGGAGTACTCGCTTCCGCCACTGACGACGTAAAGGTCCTGGTCGCCGTCGCCGTCCGCGTCGAAGAAGACTGCACCGACGTCCTCAGAGATGGCGTCCGTCTCGAAGGCGGGTACGGTACGGCGTACGAAGGTTCCGCCGGCTCGCTGCACGTACAATGCGCCGGCCGACTCCTTGGCGCCGCCGATGAAGACGTCGGTCAACCCGTCGCCATCGACGTCCGCGATCGCGGCGCGCGGCCCTTCACGCGAGAGCATTCGAACGAGCAGCGGCTCCCGGTGAAAGTCGACGAAGTCGTTTTCGCGGTGGGAATAGTTAAGTCCGATTTCGGCGGCGACGTCGTGAAAGAGAGGCGAGGAGATCGTGGAATCGAGAGAAGCGAGCCTGGTCGTCGCCGGCCGCATCGAGTCTCGCTGACGAAGAACGAGGGTTCGGTCGGCGGCGGCAGCGCGGCGGGATTCCGTGCGCCCGTCGGGCCAGCGCACCCGCACGGTCACCGAGTCGGAGTGCCCCGTGCTCGCGAGGAGCACGTAGTCCACGGAGGATTGGAATCCGCGTGTCGGCATCTGCTCCAGGAATTGGGAACCGTGACCGGATTCGACCTGGATGAGGGCGCCGACGCCGAACCGATTCAGGCCGTCCCCCTCGAGCCGGACTCTCAGGGCGCGCCGTCCAAGCAGGGTGTCGGCTTCGTTGCGATAGACGAAGCTGGGTTGATTGACGTTGTTGACGACGAGGTCGAGATCGCCGTCGTTGTCCAGATCCCCATAAGCCGTTCCGCTCGAGAAACTCGGCTGATCGAGGCCGACGTCCACGGTGGCGTCACTGAACGTCCAGTCGTCCCCGCCGCGGAAGAAGTGATTGGAAATCTGATGGGAGGGGATCCGCTCGATCACTTTTCGAAAATCGATGCCGGAGCCGCGTCTCGAAAAGGCCCGTGCATTCTCCTCGTTCGCCAGAAAATCGATGAAGTCCTGGTCGGTGACGTCCCGAAAAACTCCATTGGTGACGAAAATGTCCTTGCGGCCGTCCAGGTCGAAATCGGCGATGAGCGCCCCCCAGCTCCAATCGGTCGCCTCTACGCCGGCGAGCTGTCCAATTTCGGTAAAGCTTCCGTCGCGGTTGTTCCGTTGGAGCGTATTCCGCATGAACTGATGATAGAATCCGTTCTTCACCTTTTGCCGGTAGACGTCCCACGACTCAAACGTCGAGGTCGTCTTCAACCGGCGGTCGATCGCCGGCAGCATGTCGGTGACGAAAATTTCGGGATATCCGTCCTCATTGAGATCGGCCATGTCGGCTCCCATCGACGAAAGGCTAATCTGACGCATCTGATTCTCGAGTACCTCGCTAAAGGTGCCGTCGCCGCGATTGACGTAGAGATAGTCCCGTTCGAAAAAATCATTCGAGACGTACACGTCCGGGCGGCCGTCGCGATTAACGTCCCCGATCGTGACGTCGAGCCCGAATGCGATTTCGCTTCCATGAATGCCGGCGTCTTCGCTGACGTCGGTGAACCGAACGACGTCGCCCGGCGTCGTCGTCGCGTCGTGGTCGTTACGATAGAGACGATCGCCGCCGTAGACGTCACGTACGTGTCGGACGTTGCGCAGCCCCAGACTGGTCACGGGTCGCGGCGAATTATTCAGCACGTAGAGATCGAGATCCCCGTCCCGGTCGTAGTCGAAAAACGCGCCCTGGACGGAATAACCGCGATCGGCGACGCCGTAGGCCTCGGCGTGTTCGACAAAACGCGGTACGCCGCTGCGTCCTTGATTGATGAACAGCTCGTTGGCGCGTTCGTCCGGCGGGACGTCGCCGGCAGCGGATACGTAGAGGTCGAGCCACCCGTCCCCGTTGACGTCGGCGACGGTAACGCCGGTGGACCAGGGGCGTTCGCCCGCCACGCCGGCCTCGAACGTGACGTCGCGGAAACGAAAGTCGCCTTCGTTCAAGTAAAGGCGATTCGGCCCCTGGTTGGCCGTCAAATAGACGTCGGAGAGGCCGTCGTTGTTGAAATCGGCGATGGCCACTCCGCCGCCGTTGTGGTAATTGCGGTACGTAAAGACGTTGAAGTCCTGCGTCTCCTGCAGCCGGTTCTCGAAGTCGATGCCCGTATAGCCGCTCGGCATGAGCGTGAAAAGCCCGTCGATCTCGATGTGATCGATCCGATGAACCTGCTCGGAACAGCCGGCGGCGAGGATGATGAGGAAGACGATTCGGTACGAACGGGGCATGGCGTCAAGATAAAAAAAGGCCCCACCCATACGACGGGGCGGGGCCTTATCCAACCGTAGCTGAGTCTGCGGCGTTAGGTCCCGTAGCCGGGATTCTGATCCAGGGCCGGGTTGGCGTCGCGCTGCGCCTGCGGGACGGGCATCAACACTCGATATGGAGCGCTGGCTGCTTTGTGCTCCCACGTACCCGACGTGAATACCCCGTGGCGGATCTGGTCCTGCCGGCGGCGTGCCTCGTAGATGAGTTCCATGAGCCGCTCCAGGAGCATCTGCGTGCGGAACGAGGCCTGATTGTAATCGGCCGGATCCAAAGCGCCGGCACCCGATCGGTTCCGAATGACGTTCACGGTCTGCACTGCCTGGGGCGTCTGGTTTAGCTCGTTAAGGGCTTCCGCCTTGATCAGGTAGATTTCCGCAAGGCGGAAGATCGGGTAATCGTTGCCCGAGTCGCCGCCTATTTGGGCGGCGTCAAGCTCGAACTTAAGGACGCGTATGCCGTGGCCCTCGCCGGCTCCGACGAGTGGAACGTCCGGCGTAAATACGAGCGGATTGCCCGACCGGTCTTCGAGTTCATCGCCCGTCGAGAAGCAATCCTGCCCGGAGCAACCGGAATTCGGGCCCTCGTGCTGCAGGCCGACGAGAAACATGTTCTTTCGCGCATCCTGGTCGCTGTAGCTCTGCCAGACCTCGGCCAACGTAGAATACCCATTCCAGGGTGATTGCGGGATCTGGTTGTAATGCAGCATCCGCATGCTGAACGTAAGCCCGAGTCCGCCTTTCGCTTTGTAGGTCGCGGAGAAGATGTTTTCGGGCGATGTACTGTTCGAGATGCTGAAATTATCGAAGTAATTCGTGGCCAGGCTGTACTCGCCCGAATTCAGGAGGGCGTCGGCCATGTTCACGGCATCCTGCCAGCGAGCCTGACCGCGATCCAGCCCGTTCGTCGTGACGGTGCCCGTAAAGACCTCGGCGTTCAGATACATGTTGGCGAGGATGGCTTGGGCGGTCCCTTGCGTCACTCGGCCGTAATTAGCGCCCCGTGCCGAAGGAAGTAGATTAGGAAGCGCGGCCTGCAACTCCGCTTCTATGAAGTTGAATACTTCGGTTCGCGTATTTCGTGCGGGCGGGTTGTCCGGATCGAGCGCCGGCTCCGTCACGATGGGCACGCCGCCGAAAAGGTCCATCAACTGATAGTAGAAAAAGGCACGCAGGGTGCGCAATTCGGCCTCAAAGGCATCCTTCTGGGGAAGGTCGGTCGTGGACGTGGCGAGATTGTCCAGCACCGTATTGGCCCGGGCGATACCGGTGAACGCGCCTCCCCACGCACCGTTCAACTCCGGATGAGAGGCATCCCAGGTGTGCTGATGGAACTGCCGCCACATGCCTCCGTCATCCCAGTCCGTGCCGCGCGTCGGAATGATGGCTTCGTCCGTCGTGATCTCGCTTGACGTCCAATAGCCCCACTGCACGTCGCGAACCGATGCATAGACCGGGGCGAGGGCGGCGACGAACTCCGCTTCGGTTCGGAAAAAATTGTCGGGCGTGACGACGCCGAACGTGTCTTCGTCCAGGTTGGTGCAGCTTTGGAGGCTCAGCGCGAGCGGTACCGCCACGAAAATGGCCAGCAGCGTGAATCGCACTCCCCAGCGCCTGCTTGTACTGTTATGTGTAGTCATGTCGATCGAGAATGTGGATGATAAGATAGCGCTGTGGTCTGCGGACGTTTTAGAAGCCGAGGCTCAGGCCCACCGTGAACATCCGCGGCCTGGGGTAATTCGCGTAGTCGATGCCGAGAGAAGGTACGCCGTTTTGCTCGGCATCCGTATTCACTTCGGGATCGTATCCGTCATACGAGGTCAGCACGAGGGGATTTTGAGCCGCGAGGTAAATTCGGGCGCGTCGAACGGTGCTTCCCGCTACGGCGGGAAGGTGGTTCGTGAACGTGTACCCGAGCGTCACGTTATCCACCCGCAAGAACGATGCATCTTCAACCCAGCGTGACGAATAGACGGCGATGCCGTTTTCGAGGTCCGTTCCGTCGTTCACGGCGTCCTGGAAGAAGTTCACGTTCGTGTTCGCCAGGAACTTCGCCGTGTATTCGAGGGCGGTGTTGTTGAACACCTCGCGACCTTGCTCGCCTCGGACGAAAATACCCAGGTCCAAGTCCTTATAGAAAACGCTGGCATTCAATCCGTAGCTGAAGTCCGGCTGGGCGCTGCCGAGTACCTGGCGAACGCGGTTACCGCTCTCGTCGAGCAAGAATTGCTGTTCGCCGTTCTCGATGCCCAGGAACACGGGTCCGAAGAAGGTACCGAGCGGCTCTCCTTCCTGGATGATCTGCGCGCTGACGCCGCTGAGACCGGCACCGCTGACGGTACCTGTGATGATCCGATCACGACCACCCAGGTCTATGACCTCGTTCTTGTTCGTACTGAACACGGCTCCGAGTGAGACGCTGAGATCTCGTCGATCAACGGCCAGCGCATTGAGAGAAAACTCGAAGCCGGTATTGCGAACCGATCCGACGTTCTCGAGCCGCGTGCTCACGACGGCCGGCTGCGGCACGTCGAATTCGATCAAGAGGTCGTCCGTGTTCTTAATGTAGAATTCGAGGGCTCCCGAGAATTTGCCGCTTGCGAAGCCATAATCGACACCGGCGTTGAACGTCCTCGTCTCCTCCCACTTCAGGTTCTCGTTGGCGAAATTGTTCGGCGCTACGCCGGTAATTTCGGTTTCGTCTTCACCCACGACCCAGATGAAGCCCTGGTCCGGGGCGAGCGTCGGTAGCGAGCGCAGGTTTCCGATCTCCTGACTGCCCGTGACGCCGTAGCCGGCCCGGAGCTTGAGGTCGGACAGGGCCTGGAAGCCCTGGAGGAAAGATTCCTCCGATATGCGCCAGGCGGCCGAGAAGGATGGGAAAAGCCCCCACTTGTGGCCCGCTCCGAACCGTGTAGATCCGTCCCGGCGTACCGTCGCCGTGAGCAGATACTTCCCCTGGAATCCGTAATTGGCTCGTCCGAAAAACGAGATCAAGCGGCTCTGTTCCCTGAAGGAGGACGGCTTGATCGACGGGTCCGCGCCGCCGCTCAGGTTGTTGAACGACCATGCATCGGTAACGAAATTCCGCATGGTTGCCGTGAATTCCTCAACCGTAAATTCCTGAAAGGAATAGCCGCCGAGCAGGGTGAGAGCGTGTCGATCGTTGAATGTATTGTCGTAGTTGAGCGTGGTTTCGAGCAAGAGCGAACTGCGGTCGAGCTGGCCCTGCCCCGCCACGCCGCCGACCGGCGACCCTATAGGGCTGGCTCGCGGAATGAAGATCATTCGCCTGGCGGCGGCGCGGTCGGCGCCGAGGTTGACGCGCCCGGTCAATCCGGGTCCGATGTCGACGTCGGCGCTCAAGTTGCCGAGGGTACGAGTCGTCTTGACGTCGTCCTCGAGCTGTTCGGCGATCGCGACGGGGTTGCGAATCGAAGGCGTCGGGTATTCGACGTACGAACCGTCCGCATTCCGAACCCCGAAGGTCGGATTGAATTTGAAGACGTTGGTAAAGAGGCCTCCCGTGAATCCGTTGGTCTCATCGGAAGGGACCTTGTCGTCCTTGACGTAGGCCGACGTCAGGTTCAGACTGAGGCGGAGATTGTCGTCAAACGCCCTGTGGCTGGCATTGATACGGCCGCTCAATCGCTCCATCGACGTATTCAGGACGATGCCTTCTTGATCGAGATAGCCCACCGAGGCGCGATACGTGGTGTTATCCGTTCCGCCTCCCATCGCAAGGGTGTGACTGTGTGAGATCGCCGTTTGGGTGATCGCGTCCTGCCAGTCGGTGCTGACGCTGCCGAGATCGTTTGTGAGGTTGTTGGACTGAACGAACTGCCGATACTGACTTGCGGTGAGGAGATCGAGCTTGCGATACATCGACGCCGTAGACGCATACCCGTCGTAATCCACAGTCACCTGCCCCGGCAGTCCTTTCTTCGTCGTTATCAGGATGACGCCGTTGGCTCCACGCGATCCGTAGATTGCAGCGGCGGAGGCGTCTTTGAGAATGTCAATCGACTGGATGTCGTTCGCGTTGAGCATGCCCAGCGGATTGCGTGGGCCGGATGCCGTGGCGTCCACGCCGGTATTGATCCCCGGCTGCAGCGAAGCGTTGTCGATCGGTACGCCGTCGATGACGTAGAGCGGGTCGTTCGATGCCGTGATCGACGTACCTCCTCGAATCCGGACGGTCATGCCGGCACCGGGCTCGCCGTCATTCTTGACGATGTTGACGCCGGGCACCCGGCCCTGCATGAGCTCCTCGGGCGCCGTTATTTGCCCGACGTTGGCCGCCTGGACGTCGATCGAGGAGACGGAGCCGGTCACGTCGCCCTTTCGCTGCACGCCGTAACCGACGACCACTACGTCTTCGAGCTCCGAGATGCTTTGGCGAAGAGCGACGTTTATCTGCCCGCGCCCTTCGATGGGGATGACCTGAGTCTGGAAACCGACGAACGAGAAGACGAGCTGCGCATCCGGGCTCGGTGCCGTGATCCGATATTGGCCGTCGAGGTCCGTCGTGGTTCCCGTTTGCGTCCCCTGGATGGCGATATTGACGCCGGGAAGCGGTAGGCCCGACTCTGCTTCGGTGACGCGCCCTTCCACTTCCACCTCTTGTGCAAACGTAAGGGCCGTTAGAGCGAACGTCATTGCAAAGAGGCACAAAATCCTCGCAGCGATTCTAGCCATGGCACATCGTGACTTTGGGTGATGGTTATCGAAATAATGCGAAGGGGCCGCCGCAATTATGGCCCCGACGGGACCGAATTGGATCAAAGAACACGTCTGAGTAGCCCCCGCCGCGCTTGCCACTGTTGAATGGCGTATCGAAGGTTTTTGTAGGATGAAATCGTCGCGGCGGTGCGACGCGTTCTAGAACCCTGCCACGACGGGAGGCTCTATACCTGACCTGGTGGAGTTCTCCCTCGAATGAAGGTCGTGGAAGCGGTCCCACAGCAATCTATGACAAATCCCAGAAACTTCAAGGGATTTATTTGGTGCGGTGCCCTTCCACGGTGCACACGAAGGGGTAATTCAGGTTGCCCTAAGAACGTTATTCGACGAGCGATGGGAGCCTCAGTGGCCGCCGGCCGGGCGTGACGAAAACGCGGCGTGTGCGAGATTCGATTCTGCGGCGGACGACCGTCGTGCAGCGCGACCTCGAGGTAAGGAGACGATAAACGTGCTGCCCTCGTCTTTGCGGCTTTCGACGGTGATGCGGCCGCCCATCGACTCCGCCATGTGCTTCGCAATGGCGAGACCCACACCCAATCCGCCGTGGCTTCGGGTCAGGCCTTTCGACTCTTGCCGGAACGGCATGAAGAGTTCCGAGAAAAACGATTCGTCGATGCCCGATCCCGAATCTACGACCGCAACGTATGTCCAGTCTTCGTCGGACGAAACCGTCACGTCGATGCCTCCTTCAGCCGTGTACTTGAGCGCGTTGTCGAGGAGATAATCGATCATCTTCAGGACGCGAACGCGATCGACGTGTGCGACGTGTTCGCCCTCCTGAACCGAAAACCGGAGGTCGAGGGATTTCAATTCGGCACGCGGCTCATACGTCCGAAGCACTTCATCCACCAACGCCGAGACGTCGGCCTCCACGACGTCGAGTGCGAATCCGCCGCCTTCGATCTGCGCGAGTTCCAGAATAAGATTCAGCGTGTCGTTTAGCTTGCGTCCACTGTCGTAGATCAGCGCTCCCAGCTCGGACGCGTCTTCCCCCTTTCGTTCCTTCAGCATTTCCGCGTAGCCGAGAATGATGGCCAGCGGTGTCCGGAATTCATGACTCACGTTCGTCAAAATGGTATTGCGCACGTCGAGCGTTTCCTGAACTTGACGGCGTGATACGATGAGTTCCTCCTCGTATCGTTTCTGTTCGGATATGTCACGCACGGCGACGACGCGCACCTCGTGCTCGTCCTCGGACGTGGACCGGCCACGGATTTCCACGGGTACGACCTCCCCGTCACTTCGGATCACGGCCGATTCGTATCGGTAGGGATCCTCGACGTCGCCGAAACTCTCGGCTGAGGGTCGGTCCGAATGAGGCATGAAATCCGCCAATGCACAACCGAGCAGTCGCTCTTGTGCTCCGTGTCCGAGGAGGTCGAGTGCGTTCGTGTTGCAATCGATTATTCGGCCAGCATCCGTTATGAAGATGGCTTCGAACGCCGCTTCACTGAGCTTGCGAAACCGCTTCTCGCTCGACGTCAGGCTCGCGATCAGTGCCGTCCGCAAACGAGAAGAGAGGACGATGACGAGCCCGATGCCGGCGACCGCACCGATGGTGAGCCACGCGTTCGCTTTGGGAGGGCTCATGGCCAACAGCAAGACGGCAACGGTAAGTGTGGAGCTGAGTGCATAGACCAGGACGGGCCGTACGTTCTCTTGCGTCACGAGAAGTGCAAATCCGGCAGCCGCGATCGTGAAAACGAGACCGAGGCCGTACTCCGCCGAGAAATCATTGAAGGCCGTCAGAAAGATAAACCACGCCGTGAGTAGATACAGCACGACGGCCGTCAGCTCGACGCATCTCTTCCGGATCTCGTTCACGACGTTCGTTGCGATTCCGAGGCTGACGCAGACCGCTGCGAAGATCAGACGCAGGGTCCAGGGGTCGGCAGCCGCCGGTTCCGCGAGCTGATAGACGGCGCCAATTCCGAGAATGAGGATGGCCGCAGCCGTAGCAACGACACGGCACGTATCAAGCAGTGCCTCGTTTTCATGTCCGATTCGCTTTTGAACCGATCGCGGCCGGTTCGCTCGCAATCCTCGCGTCAAGTGTAGTTCCCTCCGTTGTCGAGCGCGCGGACTCGTTCGCGCGCCATCCGCCGATCTGAGCGTGCGGGAGCAGAAACGTGTGCACCGCCCGACGCAGAGCCTGCCCGGCCGTTCGTCCGGCCGACGTCTCGGTCGCCGCTCTTTCCTCGCCACGGAAGCAATAATGTGACCCGGTTTTTTTGGTTTTCGCCATGAACCGGTCACGTACTTGTTACGTGTGTTAGGCGGACGCACGATCCTGTCGGATTGACGACGCAAGCGCTTTTTCCTGAGGGTCCGGCAGCGTGTAGCCTAGCACGTTCTTACGCGGCGCGGCGCGGCATCTGGACCTCCGGGTCGCGATCGGCAATCGAACTCGTACCGACCCGGTAGAAATTACCGGAAGGCGTTTCGTTTCGTACGGAGGGGCCTCGTCTCGTACGGAGGAGCTCGGGGGTCGCAGTCAGGATCGAGGGTGCTTGCGCGGGTCGCCGCGGGCCGAGTCGAGACGGGCGGACGCTCACGTTTCCGGGGTCTCGTGATCGCGTGGGACACGTCCCGTCTGCTCCTTCGCGGAAGCCGGTGAATCGCCGACGGCATGGCGACGCCTGTGCGGCCACTCCACGTGACGGACGATCAAGATGCTCGTGACGAGCCAGATGAACCCGGCGACGTATCCGCCCACGACGTCGGTGAGCCAGTGAACGTTCAAAAAGACGCGGCTCGAGCCGATCAGCAGGATCATGATCATCGAGAACAGCATGACGGCGATTCGAGTGATTTCGTGTCGAAAATGGCGAAAGGCCAGGTAGATGAGGTAGCCGAAAAACGCCATGGCGGCGAAGGCGTGGCCGCTCGGGAATGCGTAGCCGCCGACCTCAATGAAGGACTCCGTAGGCCGCGCCCGCTGAAAGAAGAGCTTCAGGCCCCACAGCACCAGACCTCCGCCGGCCGTCGTGAAAAGGAGTCCGAACAGGCTCCACCACCGCCGGGTGAGGAGGAGCGGAATTCCAACCAGAAGAACCCCGATTACCGTCCCCTTCGTACCTCCCAGATCGGTAATGAACACCAGACGTTCGACGACTTCCGGCGACAGTATACTGGACATCAGGACTTGAATCTGTCTGTCGAGGCGATACAACTCCGTCTCCGTCAGCGCAGCGTCGACGACTTCGACGAATATCCACATCGCGAAGAGAATCGCGACGAATGCCAGCGTGAAGTCCAGCCCGTACCGCTCGCCTTGCTTGAATCGCTGCACGATAAAGGCCCACAGCGTCGGCAGGCGGCGACGGAGCCGTTCCGGCAAGCTGGACTTGGATTCATTCATGACGGTAGGCGGCGCTTGGCCGGACGGCCTGGAAGACGGTCTCGTGAACGAAGAACGTTCGACGCACTCGTCTAGAGAAAAGGAGCTTCGGGTACTTTCGCACGGAACCGGCCGACTACCTTGCGACGATCTCAAACTCAGGGTATCGCCGCCGCGGAGCCGTCAGAATGATCTCACGAAGAGAGTCCGAATCCGGAGCCGTCATCCACTTCTCTTCGAATTCGGCGTCCTGAACGATCTGTGCGATCGCCGACAGCGCCTGAAGGTGAAACGTTCGCTCGTCGTGGCTTCGAAGAAGCAGAAAGGCCGTATGCACGGGTTCGTCTTGGGCGGGAAATTGGATGCCGTCTACGCACCTGGCAATGACCATTCGGAACTGTTTCCGTCCGGAGATCAACGCGTGGGGTACGGCCAGACCGGGTGCGATGACGGAGCTATTCATCTCTTCGCGATCTCGAAGAGAGCCGATCAGCGCATCGGTATCATCTTCGATGGATTCGACCAACGTGGACGCGGCGAGCTCGAACAGTTCGACGTGGGTCATCGGTCGATCGACGTCGAGAATCGGCGAGCGGGCGGCGATCTGGTCGAACCTATCGCGAATTACATCGACCTCGTCGCGACGCCGGGCGGAGAGAATGACAATCTCGTCGCTCTCCTTGACGTCCGACTGCGTGTGAAACGGGTGATACTCGTCTTCTCGCTTTAACGCAAGGGGCAGGTGATGGCCGCTCGCGGTCAGCTTTTCGAAAATAGCGTCCGGCCGGAGGACGCCCAGCTCACGCGCCGGGACGTGTAGTTGGCCCGTTTCGTCATGGCTGATCCAATAATCCCACGCTTCCTGCTTGATGGGCCCCCCAAAGAGCGTACTTGCATGGAGGTGATCCATGGCGGCGGAGGACTCGTCGCTATCGGGGCTGCTCTGAATGACCAGGATTTCCGGAATCTGGAAGACGTTTCGCGCCAGCTGAGCTGAAAGACTGTTTACTTTGGCATTTGCCGTCAACGAGGCGAACGTCGCGGCGAGGCCGGCCCCCGCCTCGCTGAGCGTCTGTTCCTCGAGCGCATTGCCTCGAACGACGCGAAGTCCGTCTTGCTGGGCGAGCCGGCAGCGTTCCGAATTGCTATCGATAAGGCGGACGGGCCGGCTGCTGGAGAGCACTTTCGCGAGGCTGCGCGCCAGGGGTCCCGCTCCTACGATCACGATGCCGGAGCGATCCTCCGTCGATCGCACCAGCTCCCCTCGACGCCGCAACCAGTCCGTTCCCCATTTCAGAAAGAGGGGTACCGCGGCTGTCGTAAAGATGGCCATGAAGACGAGGATCGAGAAGATGTCTTCCGAAATCAGACCCATCTGCAAGCCGATGCCCGCCACGATGATCTCGACGGCGCCGCGCCCATTCATACCCGCGCCGATGGCCAGGCCTTCCCTCCATCCGAAGCCCGTCGGCAGATAGAAGAGCGTCGTGCCTAGCACTTTTCCGACGATGGCGACGGCCATGATCCAGAGGAACAGGGCGAGATCCGCCTGAAACACGCTAAAGGAGACGGCGAACCCGGCCGTGACGAAGAATATGGGGGCGAGAAAGCCGATCGACGCCTCGCGCACGGCTTCCATGAGGTCGCTTGCGAGCGTTCGGCCCAGGACGTTGTCGCGAAGAAAGAGACCCGCGATGAATGCGCCGAGAATCGCGTGCAGGCCGGCCACCTCGGCCAGCTCGCCGAAAGCGACCGCAATGATGAGTACGAGTGTGAAGTGAAACGTTCGAGTCCCAAACTGCATCTGCGTCAGCTTGCGGCCGAGATACGGAAACAGCCGAAGACCGAGGAACACCGTGGCGCCGAAGAAAACGATCGCCTTTAATGCTACGAGAGCAATGTCACCTACTTCGAGCACACCCGCCTCGACGATGCCCATTATGGCCGCGAAGACCACGAGAGCCAGCGTGTCCGAGATCAGTGCACCGGCCATCAAGACGTGCGCTATTCTCGTGTCGAGCAGGTGTAAGTCGACCAGTATGCGGGACTTGGTGGCCAGAGACGTGATACCGGCCGCAATGCCGACGAACAGTCCGGCCAGATGCGATCCGCCGAACCAGATAATGACGCCGTACGCCAGCGCAAAGGGCACGGCGAAGCCGCCGATGGCAGCCAGGAGTCCCGCCCACGAAGCCTTGCCGAGCTCGGCCGGATCGATTTCCATCCCGATGTAGAGCATCATCAGCAGGATGCCCACCTCGGCGAGCACTTCCAGCTCCTGGCTGCCGTGCAGAAATCCGAGAAGCGGTGGCCCGAGCACGATTCCGGCGATAAGCTCGCCCAGAACGGAGGGGTAGCCCATCCGCGTGGCTGCCGCGCCGGCGATCCACGCCGCGAGCAGTACGAGAAGGAGATTTAGAAAGTCGAGCTCCATACGGCGCAAGAATATACGTGTGCCCTACCATCGAGGCGTGACGAATCTCAGGTGAGCTGCGTGCACGATCCGTCAACGGGAGGCATGCCGAGACCGCCCGATAGCTTACGTAAGACACACGGCGTATTCAACGTCGTGTACGATTCGTTGCGGGGGCCTAATCTTCGACGTTCCGCTCGACGAAGGCCTCGACGGCCCCTCCGTTTTGCCACACGACGGATCGAACGCTCCCGGCGGCGGCGATGGAGGGCATCGCCCCGGCGAACGTCAGTTTGCGCTCGGATGAGGACGGCGCCTCGCCTGCGGGCGCAGCGCGAACCTGGTTTGCCAGCGGATCCTCCCAGGCCACCCACACGGGGATGCCGCTCCCTGCAGTCAATTGCGAGTGGGCGAGAGGCCCCCCGGATTCAAGGAGTTCGGGCATGGTGAAATGGCGGCCGCCGTCCGACGACGTCGCATAGCGGAGTCCGGCCGTGCTCCCGCCCGCGGTGTACCATGAAACGTGGATGGTTCCCTCGGCGTCCACCGCAAGGGAGGGGCCGCTGTGAGGACACCCCTCGATTCGCCAGCCGTCGGTATGGACGCGAACGGGCTCGGAGAACGTGCGAGCGCCGTCTCCGGACGTGGCAAACGCGATGTCCCGGACGTTGTCCTCGTAGATGTGCCGCCATGCGAGGTAGACCGTCGAGTCGTCGTCGCCTACGAAAACGGCAGTTCGGCAGCATTGACACGATCCACGTGCAACGACGACGCTCTCCGAGAACGTCCGCCCGCCGTCCGTCGAGCGGGCAATCCGAACGTCGGATTCGGACAGCGCACCATGGAGATGACGGCCGGCTTCCGCGCGATCGTGCGCCCCGCTCCCGTGCGAGAGGTCGGCCGCCCCGCCCCGATGCAAGAGGCCGGCCGCCCCGCCCCCGTGCGAGGGGTCGTGCGCTCCGCTCCCATGCGAAAGGTCGAACGGGACTGCCTCCGACGCATGGTCACCGTTTCTGGAATCGAGCCACGCAACATAGATCGTGCCGTCGGGCCCGACGGTCAGGTCGTGGAACGTGTGACCTGCGGGTGGTCCGTCGGCATCGTCGTTTACGAACACCGGTGGGTCGAACGTCCTTCCGCCGTCCCCCGAGCGTGCCAGTACGACGTTGCTGGCCGGGAATCGACGGCCGGGTACGTCCTTACGCGTGCTCCACGCGACGAATACGTCCTTGCCGCGCCCCGCGGCGATCTGCGCCGGCGCCTGCGGATGTGGATTAACGGTCACGCCGGCGGGGTTGACTCGGACAGGCCTCGACGGCGTCGAATCGACCGCCGCCAGGCTCGAGACGTACACCGCGGGAAGGCCGTCTTCATTCGTGCCGAACCACGAAAAGTAGACGATGCCGCCTTCCTCCTGCACGTCCGTCGTCGGGACCGTCGCCTCGGAGGAATCGATCACGAATCGATGGACGTTCGCTTCAGGCGATTGAGCCGTGCCGCAGCCTGAGGAAAGCGCGGACGCCACGACGAGGACCGATACGAGCAGCAGCGCTGCGAGGATTTCGACGCGAACATTCATGGGAGTCCCTATTCGGTACCTAGTGTATACTCGAGGCCCACGTAAAGGGATCGCGGCAGGCCCGGTGCCAGCTCTTCGCCACGGAACGGAGTATACGTCGCGCGATCGGCATATCGTTCGTCGGCCAGATTCATGAGTCGACCCGAGACGGAAAAACCGGCGGGCAGGGCGACGTCCGCGCGCAGATTGATGAGATCATGGCCGTCGTACTTCACGGTGTTCGCTGGATCCATCCAGTACGCCCCGAGGCGGATCCACTCGACCGACAGGCGGCCTATCCCCAGGAACGACGGTTCGTAGGTCGCGACGACGTTCGCGATCGTGCGGGGGGCCACGTCGATCTCATTTCCACTGAAATTCTGACCGGCCGACGGCTGCCAGTGCTCGAAGCGATGAACGGCATAGGAAAGGCCGGCTTGTATCGTAAAATCGGACACGGGCTCGATCGTCACGGCGAATTCGGCGCCGCGGTGCGAGGTCTCCCCCGCATTCGTGATGATCTGGACGCCGTCGGCCCCCGCGAAGGAAACGATGTCATCCGATTTGATCATTCGATAGACGGACAGGTCGGCCCGGAGCCCTTGGGCGACGTGTGCCCGGACACCGGCTTCGAGGTTATCCGCCTTGACCGGCTCCAGCCCGAGCGTGTTGTCGGTGGATCCCTGGCGAAACAGCTGGCTTTCGCTGGGAACCCGGAAGGCATGGGCGTACGAAGCGAACAGACTTCCGAAGGATCCGATTCGGTAGGAGGCCCCCAGTTTTGGACTCGGATGAGCGTAGGATTTCGTGGTGCTCGCCGCGCGGCGGTGCGGTCCGTCCATGACGACGTCGAGCCGATTGTCGTAATCGTAGCCGAGCACGTCTACGCGCAGCCCCGCGCTGAGCCGCAGCCGCGGCACGGGAGACCACTCCACGTGAACGTAGGGCGACACCTGTCGAAACGCCACGTCGTAATAGTAAATCGTCTCCCCATCCGCATAGGAGGTGAAGAACGTGCCTTCGCGGACCGGATCGATGCTCTCTTCGCGGTGGTCTCCGGGGGAATACTCGACGTCGATGCCGCCGATCAGTCGCGCGTCCATCCGACCAAGATCGTGACGATACCGGCTAAGCAGTCCGACCGAATAATTGCGCGTCACATTCACCACGGGATCGTACGTCAGCGACCAGTTTGGAAGCATTTTCATCTCGTTGTATCGCACGTACGGCGTCAACTGAACGTACGATCGGGACGTGGAGCGTTCATAAGCGCTCGAGAGGCGGAACGCATTCACGTTGCGATACGAGATAGGGGTGTAATTGAGCGTGGGACGAGCCCGGTAATCGTCGCGGTTGAGCGAGGAGGCCCCAGCCGGAGCCTGGTCGACGTGAGAGAAGGACGCCACCGTCGTCA
>CAZMXY010000008.1:44162-48616 GCA_964570345.1 uncultured Rhodothermales bacterium
CCGATGGCATCCGATCCGTAGAGCGCGGTGCCGGGTCCTTTGATGACCTCGACCCGATCCGCCATCGGCACGTTGAGCTCGTAGAGCGCATTGTGATTGAAGAAGCCGGTCGAGCGCGTGGGCACGCCGTTTTCGAGGAAAAGGTATACCGGCTCGGTCGTGAGCGGCTGGCGAATGGCGGTCATGTGGCCTTCGCCCGACGTGGTATTCACCCACACGCCCGGGATGCGATTCATGATCTCGGAGGGATGTGACGGCTTCGCGTGGTCGATGGCTTCACGGCCGATCGAGCCGATCGTGGCGGGGACGTCCAACCGATCCTGTCGTTCACCGATCGCGGAGACGACGACGTCCTGAAGCCGGATCGGCTCTTCGCGGAGTTCAAACTCGATGGTGATCGTCTCGCCCGGCGCCAGGTTGACGGGCTGCGGCCGTGTCGCGTATCCCACGAAACGGGCGATCAGGACATGATCCCCGGCAGGTACGCGTTCCATTTCGAAGCGACCGTCGCTGTTCGTGACGCTCCCGATCGACGTGCCCTCCAGGAAAACCTGAACACCCGGCACGGGATTGTGAGTCGATTGCAGAACGACGGACCCTTCGATCCGCCCCGTGTTCTGGGCAGCGGACGTACTGGATCCAAAGACGGCAATAAAGGCAGCGAGCAAGAAGGCGCGCGTGCACCGAGCGAACAAATACATGGGCATGGAGAAAGATTCGATTTTTCTGGTGCGGCGGAGCACAAGAGCTGTATCAGGCAAGTTGAGACAGTTGCAGCCGAACCGGCGAGCGTGTGCACGTGGATGCGGGCAACCGGGCGCCGGTAATTCCGCAGCGGCACGTCGGGATGAGTGCGATGTGCACGGGGATGCGGTCGCCTTCAGGCGGTACGGGTCACCAGGATACGCCTGACCCCCGAGCGCTGCGAGCAGGTCGATCGGTCACGCCGAAGTCGGTCCCTGGGCGCGTCGAGCGGGAGGATGGAAGACGTCCTCGCCTCTGGTCTGGGGAACGATGGAGGGTAGCACGGACGTGTGCTCGGAATCGTCGCCGTAGTCGATGTAGGCTGACTGACGCGTGAGGAGGAAATGGTCGACGAGGAGCGTAGGTACGGCGTGCGCGCCCTCCGTTCCACACGGACGAAGAGCCGGCCCCTCTTCAGAGCGGGATGACTCCGTTCCCCGGCGTTCGTTCAGGTCTGCGGAGCCGGCCAGATCCGCGGCGTTGCGACCGGTAGCGTCCGATGGGGCGTATGCGCTGCGATGACGGTCCTTCATTTCAGGTGCCGCCGGCCGGGTGTGGCGCGCATGTTCGATCACAAAGGAGTCGTCCGTCCCACCGTGAAGGTGATGCGTCTCCTCGTCGGGAATCGCAGCATGCCAGGCCGGCCACGCCTGGTGTCCGTCTTTAACGCCGGCTTCATGAGGTCTCTGACGTTTGTGCTCGTGATCGCACGTACACCGTTCGCGCGTGCAGTAGCTTTCGGTGCACTCGACGCAGTGATGCCCAGACCCGCTAACGACGAGCTCGTGCAGCGGGGCATATCGGATCAGCAGCAGCATCGCTATGGCCGCCGCCGTGAGCCTATGCAGGACGAGTCTGGACGTCATCGTTTTCAGGAAGCGCAGTATTCGACGAACACGTGCGGAAGGGGGCGGTATCGTTCTGAGGTACGACATGAGGACGAGCTTCCAACAGGGACGATCAAGCCTCTATCGAATATACACTCCTCGCCGTGTCGAGGGTTCGCCGGAGGCCGGATTAAATTTCGCCCCCACTCACTGTACCCGTACGCTTGGCATGAAGACGATAATCGAGCCATTCCGTATCAAGTCCGTCGAGCCGATCAGGATGACGACGCGCGAAGACCGTGAGCGGCTCATTCGGGAAGCACGTTACAATCTGTTTGCTTTGCGCGCGGACGACGTGCTGATTGACCTGCTGACGGATTCGGGTACTGCGGCGATGAGCTCGGCGCAGTGGGCCGCCGTGATGATCGGCGATGAGAGTTACGCGGGCTCCGGCTCGTTCTTTCGATTCGAGGCCGCGGTACGCGACCTGACGGCGTTTCGGCACGTCATCCCGACGCATCAGGGCCGCGCGGCAGAGAGAATCCTCTTCGGCATCGTCGGGGGCCCGGGGAAATTCATCCCCGGCAACACGCATTTCGATACGACCCGCGCCAATGTCGAGGCCACCGGAGCGGAAGCAGTCGATCTCGTGATCGAAGAAGGGTTGGATCCCGACGTGGACCATCCCTTCAAGGGCAACCTCGACGTCGAGCGGCTCGCGGAGTTTCTGGGCGCGCATGCACTCGACGTGCCGCTCGTCATACTCACGATCACGAACAACTCAGGCGGCGGGCAGCCGGTGTCGATGGAAAACATGAGGGCGGTGCGGGCCGTCTGCGACCGGCACGGAATCCCGCTGTTCTTCGACGGTTGCCGGTTCGCGGAGAACGCTTATTTCATCAAGCTGCGCGAAGACGGCTACGGCGGCTACTCGGTCAAGGAAATCGCCCGAGAGATGTTCTCACATGCGGATGGAATGACGATGAGCGCGAAAAAAGACGCGCTCGTCAACATCGGCGGTTGGCTCGCCCTGAACGACGACGCACTCGCGGCGAAGGCGCGGACGCAGCTCATCCTGACGGAAGGTTTCCCCACCTATGGCGGTCTGGCCGGTCGCGACCTGGAAGCGATCGCGGTGGGACTCCAGGAAGTCGTCGACGAGGATTACCTGGCTTACCGGTTTGCGTCGACGCGCTATCTGGGCCGCGCCCTATCGGAATTGGGGGTGCCGATCGTGCGTCCGGTAGGCGGTCACGCCGTCTACGTCGACGCGAAGCGCCTGCTTCCACACATCACCCCGCTGCAGTATCCCGGCCAGTCACTGGCTGTGGCGCTGTACGAAGTGGGCGGCATTCGTGGGGTCGAGATCGGATCGGTGATGTTCGGCCGTCGGCCGGATGGAACGGAGGTGGCGGCGCGAATGGAGCTGGTTCGACTGGCGATTCCTCGCCGCGTTTACACGCAGAGTCACGTCGATTACGTGATCGAGTGTTTCGAAGAGATCGTCGGACGGAAGGACGAGCTGCCGGCCTACCGCATCACGTGGGAGCCGCCGCTGCTGCGGCATTTCACGGCGCAATTCGACAGAGGTTAGATTCGGAAGACGTGAGGCACGTACTCTGACGTGACGTGCCGTTTAGACGCAGCGGGAGGGATCGTCCGGATCGACGTAGCAGGCGTCGGCCGACACCATTCGCGCAAGCTTGAGCTCATTCTCGAGGCTGAGCAGAAACGGCTCGATTTCGTCGCCGGCGTATCTTTTTCCACTGTCCTCGATGAGCGGCAATTCTTTCTGCGCCCCTTCGAATGATCCGGCGTCCCTCACGCGATGCGCCGCCACCATGTCTTCCAGACGGGTCTGAATTTCGTCCGCCCGCTTGCTCCGCTTCTGTCGGTAAAGGACGATCATCGTTTCATCATCAGAATAGTCGCTCGCGATTCATCAGCTTCGTCCGCACCGTTCCCCCGTCGATCTGCCGTCATGACGGCGTCAGGCGTCCTGGAATTCCGCCTTGAGGTTGCCGGCGTATTTTCGCCGTAGCTTCGCCAGCTTCGGCGAAATTACGGTCTGACAATACGGCTGCAAGGAGTGGTTGCGGTAATACTCCTGATGGTAGTCCTCGGCCGGGAAGAAGCTGCGCAGCGGTTCCAGCCGTGTGACGATCGCATCGTCCCAGACGTTCGCGTCCTCTAATTCGCGTACGACCTCCTCGGCCGTCCTTCGCTGTTCGTCGTCATGATAGAGGACGATGGACCGGTACTGCGTACCGACGTCCGCCCCCTGGCGATTTTCGGTCGTCGGATCGTGAAACGAGAAGAAGATTTCGAGCAGTTCCCGGTACGACACGACGGCGGGATCAAACGAAATCTGTACGACCTCGGCGTGACCGGTCGTGCCGGAGGACACCTGCTCGTACGTCGGATTCGCCAGGTCGCCCCCGGCGTAGCCTGAGACGACGCGTTCGACGCCTTGCAGGCGCTCGAACACGGCTTCGACGCACCAAAAGCATCCACCACCGAAGGTGGCGCGTGACAGGGGTTCGCTCATGAGCCGTGACTGGGCAGGTTGTCGTGGAAATCCGGATCGTCGGGCATCGTCAAAGTGCTTGAATCCTTCGTGCCGCGAATGGTTCGCCGTCGCGGATCGGCGACGATCGAGATTCGGGCGACGTCCCTGCGACCGACCGCACGCGTCCGCGGCCTATCGAGCTTCCCAGGGGACGATCGCATTCAGCCGTTCGAACAGGCGTCTCGTTTTTTCCTGGGCATCATCCGGATTCGTCGAGTAGATCCAAAAATTCTCGAGGTCCCATTCATTGACCAGGTTCTGCAAGGTGCCCTGTGATTTGTGCTCGGCGATGTGCCAATTCACGATGACGTGAT
>CAZMXY010000008.1:48716-57407 GCA_964570345.1 uncultured Rhodothermales bacterium
TGCAAGGTGCCCTGTGATTTGTGCTCGGCGATGTGCCAATTCACGATGACGTGATAATTGAGCAAGCTGTCGCTCTCGAGGGGTTTTCGTCGGTCGAATTGATACGTCGGCCCTCCGGACGTCGTGGCGGTGATCGGATATCCTTCGAGCCCGCCGTACGTCAGCGTGTCCGCGGCGGTGGGTGTCGTCGGGAGTCCGCCGATGACCACCGGCGAATGCTCACTTCGGGACGCCGCCGTAAGTGCCGCTATCGTGGCGGCTTTGTGATGTCCGTGCTGGAAATCCATCGGAAGGAGCGTGAACACGAAATCGTACGCACGTTTCGACATGATTTCCTCCACCCGCCTCACCAGATCGTCGAAATCCCAGACGTGATGTATCACCGTATCGACGTCCTGCGTGTACATGTGGTCGAGCGCGTCGAGGAAGAAGACGTTTCGGAGTCCGAGTATCTCGGCGCCGGCGAGCATTTCTCGTTTGCGTACGGCGGGCAGAAAAGTGCGGGCCTCCGGTTCTCTCGCGAGCGTTTTGCCGTAGATCGGCTCGGCCAACATCGAGTAGTCGAATCCTCCGCTGCCGTCCGTCAGGATCGCCACGTCGACCTCACCGTCGAGGAAGCGCGTGACGGCGTACAGGGTGGCCGAATAGGTGACCTCGTCGTCATGATGGGCCTGGACGCAAAGGATCTCGAGCCGGTCGTCCTGGGCCGTCGCCGAGCCGCTGCAGACCATCCACGCGATCGCGAAACCGACGAATCGTAGGCGAGTCATGGTCGAAACCGAATCGGTGAACTGTGATGGCCCGCCCATTGCCGGCCGCACCTCGGGCGCCGGCGCTAGCTCGCGGGTCGAATGGGAATTCGCACCTCCGTGTTCTCCCAACGAAGCACCATGTCGGCCCCGGATCCCGCGTCCTCGAAGCTGATCGTGAATTGGTCGACTTCCTCGTCGGTGCGGCCGGAGGCGACGTTCAGCGTGAGGACGTCGTCGGCCGGGTCGAAGACCTGGGTGAAAGTCTGAGTCTGCGGATCGAAATTCCCCGTTCCGTCGAGACCGAGGTGCGGGCTCAGGTGGATGACCCACGTGTCGGCGCCGGGCTCCGTAAAGACGGCGTACGTGCCTGCATCGAGGTGCTCGCCGCCGATCGTCACGTCTTCGGTGACGGTGATTTCGGTCGCTTCGTTCGCCCCGGTCCGCCAGACCTGGCCGAACGGTACGAGATACGTCGTGCTGTCGTCGTTCTTGCCGAAAATATCGCGGTTGCGGACGTACGGCCGGCCGTAGGTGACCTTGACGTACGCGTCGCCGACTTGCGTCTTCGCAATCCCAATCGGGCTGGCGCGTCGGGACGGATGAAGGTCCTGGGCTGAGGAGTCGTAGATCAACACGAAAGCGAAAAGGAGCGCCGCAAGCAGTCCGATTCCGGAGGGGCGAAGATGATTCATGGCAGGATAAGTGGGAAAGTAAAATGTCCGTAAACGGCCTGAATTTAAGTATATCCGAATGAATTCAAAGTCAGGTCGGGCACATCCGACGCGGCGCGGCTGAAAATATTCCTCACGATGGGACTATTCAAAGGGGATTCGCGCCGACTTCACCACCCAAAACGTTAAGAAGCGGGCATATGGGTCGAGACTATACGCGTATCCGCATTCTCTGGAGGCGATGGAAATGAGTGTGGCGTCGGAAGCCAGAACGTCGAAAAATCTTCAATTTCACACCGAGTTTCCTGCACCGGCGTGGTGTCGAAACGTGCTCCGTCTCGCCGCGGACCTCGAAGGCGCGGCTGTTGCCGTCGTGGGCCTGAAGGAAGAGGACCGATGGATCACGTTTGCCGTCGGAGCCGAGTCGTTTTCGACCGAGGATCTCGTGGGCGCGTGCGAGCACGTCGTCCGCGCAGAGCGTTCACGACCGTCGAAAGACGAGGTTGGTGCGAATCCGATTCTGGAGCGTTCGATCGTGGGCGTGCGACTTTGGGATCCGGAGGGTCGCACCGTCGGCGCGTTGTTCGTGCTCCCCGAACCGGGGGCCTCGATCGATTCGGCCATCGAGCGGGTGCTGGCTGAATTGGCGACGCTCATTGCCCCGCTTGCCGTCTCGTCGCGCTCGAGGAACGTTTCGCCGGAGGAGTTTCGCGTGTCGGCCGATCCGGTTTTCCTCGTGCGGGTCCTGGGCAAGATCCAGCCCCTCGTCAGCGAGATCGTGGCGTTTTCGGAGGTGCTCCAACGAGAGGTGATCGGGACGAGTCGAAAGCGCGCGGAACTCATACATCAGAACGGGACGTGCGTGGTCCGCACGCTCAAGTCGGTTCTGGATTTGATCGATCTCGAGACCCGGAGCGCGGAAGCGAATTTCGTCGCGACGGATCTCGCACGCGTCGCGCGGGACGAGCTCGAGGCGCACCGCCCGCAGGTTCGGAAACGCGCTCTGCGACTAAATTTTCGCGGCGCAGAGGAGCGAATCTTTGCCACGACGGACGAATCGGCGCTCCGGCGGATCCTAAGGATCATGCTCTCAAACGCGGTCGGATATACGAGCGAGGGCGGAATTTCCGTCGAGGTTACGAGAACTTCCACGCACGGTCAGATCGCCGTGCGCGATACCGGCCGAGGCATATCGCCCGATTTCATTCCGAAATTGTTTCAGCCCTTTGCCGTGGAAGGTGGCGGCGAGCGTTCGAAGCCGCAGGGTTCGGGAATGGGCCTGGCTCTGGCTAAAAGCCTTGCGGACCGTGCCGGATTGGAACTTCTAGTAGAGAGCCGTCCCGGGGAGGGTTCGACTTTCACGGTGCGGTGCAGGCTGACTGACGCGGTGAAGGAGGAAAGCACGAACGCCATCGACGCCGAAACGGACGTCCGGCTCGACATAGCCCATCGACCTCTCGTGCTGCTCGTGGAAGACAACGCCGTCGCCCGCCGCGTCATCGAGATGATGGTCCGGGAGGATTACGATCTCGTCGCGGCCTCGACGGTCGACGAAGCCCTCGAACGTGCCCGTGAATACCAGTTCGACCTCCTGCTGCTCGACGTCTCATTGAACGAGCGACGAACCGGCGTCGAGGTCCTGCACGGCGTTCGCCGGATGGTCAGATATCAAACCGTCCCGGCCGTCGCATGTACGGCGAATACTCGGCCGGGGCTTCGAGAACGCTTTCTCGATGCGGGCTTCGACGGCTACATGGCCAAACCCTTTCGCGCGAATCAGCTGCTGGAGACGATGGCTGCGGCGCTCGAGCAGGGACGAAGGAAGGCGAGTTTGGACGTATTCGAGGGGGAGGTCGACATCGATCTGCCGCCCTTGCCGGCGACGCTGCCCAGGCTGCTCGAACTCGTTTCGAATGAGGACGGACCCGGAGACCCGAACGAAGTCAGACAGATTTTGGAGGCGGATCCGGCGGCGTCTTCCTGTGTGCTGAGCCACGTAAATTCAGCATACTTCAGCGTAAGAGGGCAGGTATCTACGGTCGAGAGAGCAGTTACGCTGGTCGGAGCCGAAACGATATCCAACCTCGTGATCTCGGGACTATTGTCCAAGACGTTCGAATCCTTCGCGTCTGACGTCGTCCGGCGCGTCCACGCGCGTATCGTCAATGTGTCGCTGGGAACGGCGGGCTTTGCGAAAATTCTAGCTAAGCACCTGCATTTCAAGAATCCCGAGCTTGCCTTCACGGCCGGGCTGCTGCACGACACGGGCCGGCTCTGCATGCTGGCCCACGATCCCGAGCCGTACGCGGCTCTCTGGCTCCAGGAGGATGAGGCCATGCGGCCTCCGGAGATCGGACAGGAACTGCTCCATTTCGACGTCGACCACGTTCGGGTGGGAGCGCACGTCAGCAAGGAGTGGGAATTGCCGGCCGAGTTAGGGGCCGTCGTGTCCATGTTCGAAGATCCGGACCGTGCGCTGCCCAGGCATCGATCGCTCGTCTCGGTAGTCGCGGCCGCCCGCGCGGCTGTGATCTCGTTGATCTCGGAGGACGCGGGAGCGCCCGGCCTGGGAAACGCGCTGCGTCGCCTCGAAACGCTCCATGACGTAGCGCCGGGTGATCTGGGGTCTCTGATCGAAGATCGAAAAGACGAAGTGCGGAGTCTGCTGGAATCGATGCGAGCGAACGCATAGGGTCGGCAGATCCATCCGGCCGGCCGAAACACGCCTCACTGCCGATACCGAATCCCCACCAACCACCATCGCGGCGGCATCGGGGCATCGAATATTTCACTGTATTCGCGATCGAAAGCGTTTCTGAGCTCGGCGGAGAAGTGCAGGAGCCCGGTTCGGACGTCCAGTCCGTAGCCTATCCGGCCGTTCGTCACGACGTAGGCATCCCCTGCCAGGGGATCGCGCCACAGGGTCTGCAGACCGACCTGGACGCCGGCGAAGGAATAGCTCAGCGCGAGCTGCCCGAGCCGCCGCGCGTTCGTCCGCACGTACTGATACTCGACGCCGGACTCGACGTCGCCGAGATCGGCGTCAAGCAGCGTCAGCGAACCGTCGGCGCGCAGGCGGCCGAATCCCACGCGCCGATTCACCGAGGCGTCGAACTCGATTCCGGACGTGCGAACGGTGTGCAAATTTCGGGCGAGGAAGACCGTGTCGTCCGGAGTCAGCCTCGCATAGTCGATGAGATCATCCGTGATTCGCAAGAAGCCCGTCACGTGGAGCGCGGCACCATCCAGTGGATAAATCGACGCACCCGCTTCGTACGACCATGCCCGCTCGGGAGCCAGATTCGGATTACCTACATTGCGACCGCGAAGCCGGATCAGCGTCGTGTTGAAAAACCGCTCGATGTAGTTCGGTGCGCGCACGGAACGTCCCGCCACGGCGTGCAATCCGAAGCGTCCGCCGTCGAAAACTGCGGTTACCTGAGGCGTGTACGCCGTGCCGAAAGCGTCGTCGTAATCGGCGCGCCCGCTCCCGGTGACGGCGATCGAGGCGTGTGGGCGCCACCGGAGGCCGTAATACACGCCGGCCGCCGCATCGCCGTGCCGGCCCAGATTGTTGCTGTCGATGGAGCGCCACGATCCGCCGGCGCCGACCGTCATCCGTATTGAGGAGGACAGCTCGCGCACCAGGTGGCCCTGAATCTGCACCAGCCTGCTCACGTGTTCGTTGGCGGGTGTGATCGGATTGTACACGTAGTGGTCGTCGTGCTGCTTTAGCGAACCCTGCACGGTCCAGCGGTCGCGGCCACGCCGACCCTCAAGTCGCGCGTGGCTCCAGAGGGTGGTCGTGCTCTCGCGCGCCGTGTCGCTCGGAAACGGCGCATAGAAATGGAACGCGCTGAAGTCTCGCCGGTCGCGGCCGATGCGCGCGGTAAAACGGTGCCGGCCGAGATCGCCGGCCACGGCGGCCGTCTGGGAATGGCGCAGAAAGTCGGTCGTGAGTGGGCCGGATGAGCCGACGACGGGGCTTCCCTCCCCATCTCGGATCGGCGGGCCCCCGGCACCCTGGAGGGCCGCCGCGACGCTCAGATAAGGTCCCGACTTCGGAGGGGGACGAACGGCCAGGTCGAAACCGTAGAGCCCGTGGGCGCCGCCTTCCGCCCGGGCGTCGATGCCGATCTTCCCCGAGTCGTCTCCCGGCATCGTCTCCGGTTCGCCGTACGTGGCCGCGTGGGTGAAAAGCTGGATGACGCCGCCGACGGCGTCCGGGCCGTAGATTGCGGCCGCCGGGCCGCGGACGACCTCGATACGGGAAATTTCGGACAGCGGGATCGGCAGATCCGTCAGAAAATGTCCCGTCATGGGGTCGTTCAGCCGTACGCCGTCGATCAGAACGAGGACGCCGTTGAACGTCGATCCTCGCATCGTGACGTCGCTCTGGACGCCGAATCCTCCCCGGCTGAGGACTTCGACACCCCCTACCGTGCGGAGCAGCTCGTCGTAACTCGACACCGGTAGTCGCTCGAGGTCCGTCGCCGTCCACACGGACACGCGCCGCCCTGATCGATTGACGTGTTCGGGATATCGATTCGCGGTGACCACGATCGAGTCGGGGAGCTCGCCCTCGAGGACGGGAGCCTGCGCCCACACCGGCGCGCCGCGGATCGTGATCGCGAGAAACGCGATGGCGGCGGCGGACAGCGGCGGAATGAGAATACCAGGGTGCATGTCGGCGTAGATCCCGAGAGAGAAAGTAGGATGGCGCGGACGCCAAGCTACTCCTCGCGACGGGCAGCATCAAACCGGGGTGGTCGATTCCGGGTCGAGATCGGCCGTCGAGACGGGTCCTCCGATCGAGATTCCGGTCATATGCCGAAATGTCTGAGCTTGTAGACGAGATTCAGCATGACGTAGCGGCCGAGAGCTCGCGATTCGCTGTCCTCTATGTAATGCCCCGTCACGGACCGGTCGACATTCGTGTTGCGCCCAAGCAGATCGGTGACCGTAAGTCGAACCTCCGCGAGATCGTTGCGAAGGAATTTGTATCCCGCGCCGAGGTTCCACAACACCGTCGTCGGGTCGACGACGTCCGACAGCCGCGTGTAGTGCGAGAGATTGAGGTCCGAACTCAGCGAGAGACCTCGCCATGGCAGCCAATTGAGCTGAAACACAGCCCGATGGCAGAAATAGGCGTCGTCTTGAGAGGGGGCCGACGTGTTGGACACGGTCGTGTGGTTGACCCCGTACGAGAGCGAAAAATCGAGCCGGTCGCTAACGTTCCTTCCGAGATACAGGCGGCCGTCGATTTGTATGGCGTCCGTGCGGCCGGCGACGTCGTTGATCTGCCTCGGCGTACTGGAAAGCGACCGTCCTGCCGTCGCGTTGATGTTGCTGCGGAGGAAGAGGATCGGACGACCGTAGGTGAGGAACGAGCGGGCACTCCAGAAGCCGTCCATGTTTACCGGATAGGCATACTGGCCGCCGGGGGCGAGCGATACGCCCTGCGCGAGAAGCGTGTCCCTTTCGGCGACGAGCGATGCCGTTCCGACGTAATCGCGGGTGGCTGTAGAGTTAGCATAGCCCATGACGACGCGTCCGTCCTCCCGGCTCGTCGATCGCAGACGCGCGTTGATGCGGTGCGACGTGCTCGTTCTAAGATCCGGATTGCCACTCGTGACCAGGAGCGGATTCGAATCGTCGATCACGTCGCGCAGCTGATTCACGCCGGGCGTCGAAGACGGCTTCCCTCACCGAACACGGCATCTTCGCGGACACGCTTTTCCTGGCGGGCGACGGCTTCACGCTGGCGGTGGACACGCTCCTCGCCTTGCCCTCCACGCCGCCGACCGCCGGTCCGCCTATGAACGACGCGCCTGCGCCCCGCACTTCGAGCGTGCCGGTAGCGTCGGCATATCGGGCCATGATCAGCTCGCCGCGTGCGACCAGGACGCCCTCCGATTCGACGCTGGCCACGCCCTCGCCTAAGAGACCCAGTGCCAGGTCGCCTGTCGTGAAGGCCGCTGCCCGCTCTACGGTGAGTGTCGGCGTTACCGAGACGAACGTCAGGACGAGCATGAGCAGAATCCAGGCCGTCCGGCGGCGGTGGGATACGGCGGCGAGTCGCGATCCTGCCTCCGTGGCGGGAGAAAGGGACGGATTCATGACGAACTCCCGGAAGTTTGTGGTACGAATCTACCAGAACTACAGGTAAAACCGAGCAATACGGGATCATCCGGAAATCATGCAGGTCCCCCTCTTACGGCGCGTGTCCAGTTCGCAATCTCCCAACTCATGAAGGTCACGCGTATTCCGTCACAGCCGTTTCCAACGGCGACGGGCTCTCACCCTCCCGGCCGCGGTCGTCAGATTTTTTCCGCCTCCAGGCAAATGCTCTTTACGCCGTAGTCGCGGCTGGCTCCCTGAGCGGATTTCGAAAGGAATTGGTACTCGGGTTGTTCGCGGACGGCATTGATGCGAAAGCCCGCATCCTCGATCAATTTGCGATATCGCTTCTGTTGAGCCGCTCCGCCGATGCACGCGGCCCAGAGGGATGCGTCGCACGTGACGTTCTCCGGGAGGTCCTTTTCCGTGACGATGTCCGCGACGGCCATACGTCCGCCCTTCTTTAAGACCCGGCTGATTTCCCGGAACACACTCTTCTTATCCGGACACAGGTTGATCACGCCGTTGGAGATGACCACGTCGGCGAAGGCATCCTCGACGTCGAGCGATTCGATGAGGCTCTTCCGGAACGATAGATTTTCAAATCCGGCGTCGGACGCCAGGCTCTCGGCTTTTCTGAGCTGCTCTTCCGTCATGTCGATTCCGACGACCGATCCGCCCGGCCCGACTTTCAGAGCGGCGAGAAAGCTGTCCATGCCGGATCCGCTTCCAAGGTCCAGCACGATTTCGCCCTCGTGCAGATTCGCCAGGTCAAAGTAGTAGCCCACTCCCGCGAACGATTCGATCGCACCCGGCGGAATCTGATCAAGGTCCTCCGGTGGATAGCCGAGCCGCTCGGCCAGGGCCCGGCCCATCTCGAAGTGGAATTCCCCTGTCGGTTCGTCGGCGACTTTTCGGTACATTTCCCGTACCTGACTTCTCAGGTCGTCGGTGTCGACGGTGGGGAGTGTGAAAGTTGCCATGGTGTGCCTCCAGTAACGATGATCAGACTGCAACGGTGGATAGGGTCGGAACGGGTCCGCCCCTAAAATTTGAATTGATTCCTGGCATAAAGGGTCCGAATCGACCCTTCCTTCCGCAACGCCGAACCGCGTTCGATTCGTTACGTTCTCGTATCTTGGCGCACC
>CAZMXY010000009.1:0-20862 GCA_964570345.1 uncultured Rhodothermales bacterium
GTGGGCGGTGAGGGATTCGAACCCCCGACCTCCTGCTTGTAAGGCAGGCGCTCTAAACCAGCTGAGCTAACCGCCCGGGCAGAAGGGGAAATCAAAAAAACCGGGTGCCGGTTCCGCATCGCCTACGGAGGCCCGCCGAAGCCGGTGGCCTCCGGGCTTTGATTTCGATGCGAGTGACTACCGATGAGCGGGAAACGGGATTCGAACCCGCGACCCTCAGCTTGGGAAGCTGATGCTCTACCCCTGAGCTACTCCCGCTGCGTCGCCGTGTTACGTGGCGCGGCGAAAGTTGCTCCGCTGCGGCCGCGTTTTTTTGCCTCGTCAAACACCGCCCCCCGGGCCGCGCCGACGAAGCCGAGCCGAGAACGCCGCGCCAAGAACGCTGCTCCGACACAGCCGCGCCGAGAATGCCGCGCCGTTGAAGACGTGCCAGTGACGCCGCGACCGACGCAGCCGGCTGCGCGTGCGGCCGGCGTCGATCGGGCAAGCGTCCAACAGGTCACAGCGGCATCCGCCAACTGGAATTCGCGGGTATTATATACGACGGTTCGTATTCTCACTGGTCTTTTCAGATGAGATTTCGCATTCACGGCCAAAACAACTCGGAAGAAGCCGCGTAAGTAGGAGCCGTTACATTCGATCGAATTCAGGACGTTTGAGGATCATGAAAAGGACGTATCAGCCAAGCCGACGCAAGCGGGCCAACAAACACGGCTTCCGTGCTCGGATGAGCAGCAAGAGCGGGCGTGACGTGATCAAGCGCCGTCGCAGGAAAGGGCGGACGAAGCTGACGATCAGCGACGGAAAGAGCGGCAAGTAGGCCCGCATGTCACAAGTGGGACGTGAACGAACGCACGACGCACGAGAATGGGCCCTTCGAGCGGCTTCCACGTGACTTCAGGCTGAAGAGACAGCGCCTCATTCGTCCGTTGTTCAACCGACGCGATCCGGACGTCGGTACGATTGAACGCGGCTGCATCCGGTTGCTTTTCCGCGTCGTTTCGCGGCAGGAATCCGGGGCCGACGTCCCGGTCCAGGTGGGATTCGCGGCCGGGCGCAGCGGCACCGCACCTAGCCGAAATCGAATCAAGAGAGTACTGAGAGAGGTCTATCGGGTCCGACAACAGGCCCTGATGGACCTTTTTTCTGGTGGCGACCGCACGTTGACGCTCATGATCCTGTTTCGACGTCCGGTCGACCAGGATGATCGTTGCATCCGAACCGACTTGCCCGCCGCGCTGGCCGCTCTGGCGGAGTCTTTTCAATGAAACTTCGATGATCGAGGAACTGCCCGAATGAGGCTCCGTAACCGCGGGGATAGTCACGTTACGCACACGCGACGCGACGCGCTCGCGGTTTAGCCTCACTTCCATTCGTGCGACGGCGTCCATCCTCGAGAATCGTCGTCGACCCGGCCCGCGTACCGAACGCAAGAAGAAGCATCAGGTAATCATCTTGGACCGCAACGTCGTCATTGCGACCGTACTCATCGCGGGCATCATGTTCGCGTGGCTCTATCTCCTGGCACCACCGCTGCCGCCGGAGCCTACGGCGGATCCGACCGTCGATACCACCGTCGTCCGGCCGGAGACCGTTCCCTCGGAGGACGATACACAGGAGGAGGTGGTGGTGCGAGGCGACACCGCAAGGACCGCCGCCGTGCTGGACACGGTGCTGGCAGGCGCCACCTCGGGCGACGCGCGCACGATCACGGTCGAGACCGATCTCTATCAGGCGCAATTCTCAACGAAGGGGGCAACGCTTACGTCGTTTATCCTGAAGGAGTATCGGACGTTCGACCAGGAGACGCCCGTGCAGATGGTCGACACGACATCGGACGGCGTTCTCGCCCTGGCCTTTACCACGCCGGCCAGCCACGTCGTCGACACGCGATCGTTCTACTTCGACTCGTCGTTCGAATCGGATACACTCCACGTGGGCGGAGAACCGGCGTCGCTCTCCTTCGAGGCGCGTGTCGGTGACGGCTCGATCCGTCAGACGTTCACGTTTCAGCCGGGTGAATACGAGGTCGGACTGCGGGTCGAGCAGGTGAATGCCGGCACGTACAGCACACGGGAAGGCTACGAGCTGATCTGGGACGGCGGGATTCCGTTCTCGGAAGCGGATCGAGAAACCGAGGCTCAGGCTTCCGGGGCCTTCGCGAGAAGTGGCGGCGAGGTGGAGAGCGTAACGCTCGACGACGACGCCTACGAGGAGAAACGGCTCGCCGGGGGCGTGTCGTGGGCGGCCGTGAAGACGAAGTACTTCACGTCGGTGATGATCCCCTCGGGGACGACCCGCGGAGCAGAGCTGATCGGAGAGCGAATCGGCGCAGCGAGCACGAACGACCTTTGGGAGAAATACACCGCGCGGCTTCTGATGCCGGCGTCGGAAGGCGGCGTCGACGAGTTCCGGCTATACGTCGGTCCGATGGAATTCTATCGGATTACCGACTACAAGCTCGGCCTCTACGACATGGTCGACTACGGATGGGACTTTTTCGAGTGGATGACCCGTCCGATCGCCAAGTACGTCTTCATTCCGGCCTTCACCTTCCTGGCGACCTTTATTCCGAACTACGGCTTCGTCATCATCATCTTTTCGATCCTGATCAAGTTCGTCCTCTACCCGCTGACGAAGACGTCGTACAAGAGCATGGCTCGCATGCGGGAGCTGCAGCCCCAGATGGAGGCGATCAAGGAGAAGTACGGGGACAACCCGCAGAAGCAGCAAGAGGAGATGATGAAGATGTACAAGGAAACCGGCGTCAACCCCATCGGGGGCTGTCTGCCGATGCTCCTTCAATACCCGATCATCATCTCCCTGTGGCTCTTCCTTCCGCAATCGATCGAGATCCGTCAACAGGGCTTTCTGTGGGCGCACGACCTGTCCGCTCCAGACGTGATCCTCCAGCTGCCCTTCAGTATTCCGCTCTACGGCGACTTCGTCGCAGGCTTCACGCTGCTCATGGGTATCTCGATGATCTTTCAGATGCGGCTGCAGATGAACCCTTCGACCAATCCGCAAGCGAAGATCTTCACGTACGTCTTTCCCGTGATGATCTTCGTGATTTTCAACCGGTTCGCCTCCGGTCTGAGCCTTTACTACCTGGTGTACAACATCGTGACGGCGGTGCAGCAGCAGTACATCAACAAGCACATCGAGAAGGGCAAGGAAGCGGATGCGGCCAAGAACGGCAAGGGTAAGAAGGCGGATGCCGCGGCCGCCAAGCGGCAAAAGGCGAAGTCGAAGGCGAAGGCGAAGCCGAAATCGAAGTCCAGATCCTGACGCCGGCCCGGTCCCGCCGGACGTGCGCAGTCGCCGGTGGACGGGCGTCGTTCGGCATCCATCCCGGATTTCCTCCGTTCCCGCTACCGTGAACCAGAGATGACGCCGTCGCAAAACGACACCATCGCCGCCATTGCCACGGCCCGTGGACGCGCCGCGCTGGCGATCGTGCGGTTGAGTGGTCCCGAGGCGGTAGAGGTCGCGGCGTCGTGCTTTCGGGGCGCGAATCTTCGCGAAGCCGCCTCACAAACTGCCCACGTCGGATACGTGGCCGCTTCTTCCGGCGAGGAGGTCGACCACGTGGTCGCAACGCTGTTTCTCGCGCCGCGGTCGGTGACCGGTGAGGACGTCGTCGAGATATCCTGTCACGGCGGAGATTTCGCCGCACGGATGATTCTTGAGCGGCTGCTCGAAGGCGGTGCGCGATTGGCCGATCCGGGCGAATACAGCCTCCGGGCTTTCGTCAACGGGAAGATGGATCTCGCGCAGGCCGAGGCGGTCGCCGATCTCATCCACGCGTCGTCGACGCTGGCGCACCGAGTCTCGCTCTCCCATTTGCAGGGTCGCTACTCGGACGTTCTATCCGACCTGCGGGCCGAGTTGGTGGAACTGGCCGCCTTCGTCGAACTGGAATTGGACTTCTCGGAGGAAGACGTGGAGTTCGCGGATCGCGAGCGGCTGGTCCGGCTGCTCGTTCGTTGTGTGGATCTCCTTAAGGAGCTTCTGGAATCGTATAGACTAGGATCGCGCCTGCGCGACGGCGTGCGGGTCGTCATCGGCGGACGGCCGAACGCGGGAAAATCCACCCTTCTCAACGCGCTGCTGGGCCGCGACCGGGCCATCGTCAGTGCGACGCCGGGGACGACGCGCGACGAGATCGAAGCCGAAGCGGAGATTGACGGGATGTTGTATCGGTTCGTCGATACGGCGGGGCTGCGCGAAACGTCCGACGCCATCGAGGCCGAAGGCGTTCGCCGTGCCGAGAGGTCCATCGAGCAGAGCGACGTGCTGGTATATGTGTACGATATGTCGCTCGGACTCGACCACGATGAGCGCGCGTTTCTTCGAAGCGTGCGAGAACGGGAGGAGGACCTGTCCGTTGTACTCGTGGCCAACAAGCGGGATCTGGTGGATGATGCGCCGGACACGCCGAACGACGTCCTCGCTGTTTCGGCCGAGCTGGCTCTGCGGAATGAGAACGAGATCAGGTCGCTCGTTGCCCGGTTGCAGGAGATCGTGGGGAATAGTCTGAGCCGGTCCGACGTGTCGCACGTCGTGACGAACGAGCGACACCGCCGGCATCTGCGCGCGGCGCTGGCAGCCGTGCGCTCCGCGCGCGAGGCGCTGGATGCAGGCGCGTCGGGCGATGCCCTCGCACTCGATCTGCGCCTGGCGCTTCACGAGATCGGCGCCATCACGGGCGAAATCACGAACGAGGACGTGCTGGACCAGATCTTCTCGCGATTTTGCATCGGTAAGTGAGCAACGTCGAGACGGAATGAACTATTTCGAATATGACGTCATCGTCGTGGGCGGCGGGCACGCGGGGTCGGAGGCGGCCGCCGCGGCCGCACGCATGGGTGCGCGCACGCTGCTGGTGACGATGAACCTTCAAACGATCGGCCAGATGTCGTGCAATCCGGCCATCGGCGGGATCGGGAAGGGGCATATTGCCCGCGAGATCGACGCGCTCGGCGGGATTATGGGAATGGTCACCGATCGCACGGGCATCCAGTTTCGCATGCTCAATCAGCGCAAGGGACCGGCCGTGTGGGGCCCACGGGCCCAGTGCGATCGCGCAGCGTACGCCTCCGCCGTCCGAGAGGAGCTCGAGAGTGTACCGAATCTGTTCATGCGCTCGGACATGGCGATGGACGTACTCACCGAGAAGGGGCGGGTGACGGGGGTTCGGACCCAGACGGATCAAACGTTCAAGGCACCCTGCGTCATCCTCACGAGCGGTACGTTCATGAACGGCACCATTCACATCGGCGAACGTCAGTATGGGGGCGGGCGGATGGGCGAACGGGCCTCGATCGGGCTGACCGTTTGTCTCGAGAAGATCGGGTTCAAGAGTGGGCGCCTCAAGACGGGCACACCGCCACGCGTCGACGGACGAACGATCGACTACGCGCGGCTGGACGAACAACCGGGCGATCGGGAGGCGAGCCCGTTCTCTTTCATGACGGATTCGCTGCCGTCCGATCAAGTCAGCTGCTGGCTGACGTACACAAATCCGGCCGTCCACGAGACGCTTCGAACCGGATTCGACCGCAGTCCGATGTTCGCCGGACGCATCCGGGGAACGGGGCCGCGCTACTGCCCTTCGATCGAGGACAAGATCGATCGGTTTTCGCAGAAAGACCGCCATCAGCTCTTCCTCGAGCCCGAGGGCCGCCAGACGTATGAAGTGTACGTAAATGGATTTTCGACCAGTCTCCCGGAGGAGGTCCAGTTCGCCGCCTTGAGAAAGACGGCGGGGCTGGAGCGCGTCCACGTGTTGCGGCCCGGATACGCGATCGAATACGATTACTTTCCGCCGTACCAGATCCGATACAGCCTCGAGACGAAGCTCGTCGACGGCCTGTTCTTCGCGGGACAGATCAACGGAACGACCGGCTACGAGGAGGCCGCGGCACAGGGACTCATGGCCGGAATCAATGCCGTGCAGCGCCTGCGCGGTGCCGAGCCGATCGTGCTGAAGCGTTCGCAGGCCTACGTCGGTGTGCTGATCGACGACCTCGTGGCCAAAGGCACGGACGAGCCGTACCGTATGTTCACCTCCAGAGCCGAGCACCGCATTCTGCTCAGACAGGACAACGCGGACGAGCGTCTGACAGAGCTCGGCTACGAGCTCGGCCTAGCCACCCGCGAGAGGTACGATCGCATGCGGGCCAGACGAGACGCCGTGGCACGTACGCGAGGAGAACTCGAGCGCAGGACCGTTGGGCCGGCGGAGGTAAACGCCTACCTCGATAGCGCGGGGACGAGTCCGATCGAGCAGCACGAACGTCTGATTCAATTAGCGAAGCGTCCGCAGGTCGATCTCACGGCCATGCTCGAGCACCTCGGCCTTCGCGACGAGGTCGTGAAATCGGCCCCGGGCATCGAGCCCGCGAGCCGCCTCGTGGAAATCGAGCTCAAGTACGAAGGCTATCTGGAGCGTGAGCACGAGCTCGTCAAGAAGTTGGAGCAGATCGAGTCTTATTTGATCCCTGACGACTTCGATTATCACGCCGTCAGAAACATTACGATGGAGGCGCGCGAGAAGCTGTCGAAGATCCAGCCGGACAATCTCGGTCAGGTCGCGCGAATCAGCGGGGTAAGTCCCGCGGACGTCTCGGTGCTCATGGTCCTGCTCAAAAAACGGCGGCCGCGCTCGAATTCGCCGGATGTCGAGATGACCCTGAGCCGGTCGGCCGAGGCGTAGGCCGTGGAGTGGAATCCGCTCGAACGTCTCACGAGCGACCAGCGGCAGAGGCTGGACCAGTTCGCCGAGCTGCTTCGCGCCTTCAACCGGCGCATCAATCTCATCTCACGAGAGGACGAGGCAGCCGTATTCGAGCACCACGTGCTGCACTGCCTCAGCCTGACGTACAGGGCTTTTCCCGATGGAGCGGTGGTGGCCGACTGGGGAACGGGTGGCGGTCTGCCCGCGATTCCGCTTGCGATCGCGATGCCGGACGTCCGTTTCATCGCGGTCGATGCCGTCGGCAGGAAGGTGCAGGCCGTGCTGGCGATGACTCGTCGGCTCGAGCTTTCCAACGTCGAGGCCTGGCACGGGCGTGCGGAGGCGTTTGACGGATCCGTCGACTATTCCGTCTCGCGCGCGACGGCGCCCCTCGTTGACCTGTGGTCGTGGCACGTACGAGCCGCCCGCAAAACTCCGCAGTCGGTCGGCGGTGGGTTATGGCAGCCGGGACTCGTGTGTCTGAAGGGAGGTGACCTGAAGAACGAGAAGCGAGCCTTGCCCGCTCGAGTGCGGATTGAGGACGTTCCGCTCGCCGCTTTTCTTCAGGGCACGTACTTCAAAGAAAAGGTCATTCTCGCGATTTCGTCGTCGGCCGATTTGTCGTGACGCGCTTGGCCGTCGACTCACTGGTCGGGCGGGCCGCGGGCCGGCGGAGAGTCGGCCAATCGATCGAACAACGCGGCGCATTCGATCGAACAACGCGGCGCATTCGATCGAACAACGCGGCGCATTCGATCGAACAACGCGGCGCATTATTTCGTTGATTGAATCGATAGATCGGGTCTGCCGCGCGGGCGGCCGCGGTCCCGTGTCGTCGAACCGACATCCCGTACAACCCTCCATTCCATGAGCAAATCCGACCGCTCGCTTAACCGGACCGAACGGCTTTTTGCACTCATCCTACTGCTTCAAAACCGCCCGAACCTGACGTCGAAGGAGCTCGCCGGGCATTTTGGCGTGAGCCGGCGCACCGTTTTTCGTGATCTTCGCGCGCTGAGCGAATCCGGCGTGCCGCTGACGTACGCCGAAGGAGGAGGGTACGAAATTCTGGAGGGTTATCAGCTGCCGCCGCTGATGCTCTCGGCACGGGAGGCGGCGACGCTCCTTGTCGGGACCGAGTTCATGAAACTCCAACCCGATGCGTCGCTCCGTAAGGATGCCGGCGAGGTCGAACTAAAAGTGCGATCCGTTTTGCCCGTAGAGGTGCGTGATTACATCGATCGTCTAAAGGATCGCACGGTGCTCGATCCGTACTGGCTTTATTCGCCGGAGGACGAAGACGAGGAAAAAGGTCGCTGGTACGAGCTAAGCGAGGCCGTGGCTCGGCAGCGATCGCTGACAATGGAGTATCTGGTACAAAGCCGCGACGAGATGACCAAGCGGAAGGTAGATCCCCTCGGGCTCGTGTACTACACCGATCACTGGAATCTGATTGCATACGACCACCTTCGGAAGGACGTGCGCAATTTTCGCCTGGACAACATCCACACGATGCACGTGTTGATGGAGCGGTTCGAGCGACCGGACGGCTTCGATCTCGCGGAGTTCGTAAAGGAGAGCGGAGGCGTCGAGAAGCGGCGCATCGCGATCCGTTTCAAGAAAGGCGTCTACCGCAACGCGCGGCGGAGCGTCCCGGCGGAAATCGAGGACGAGACGGTTCGCGACGACGAAGTGGCGATCGCCTTCAACTTTGAGAATCTCGAGTACGTCGCGAAGTGGCTGATCCGCTTCGGGCCGGAGGCCGTAGTGGACGAGCCGGGTGAGCTTCGTTCGATCATGCGAAACGAGGCGCTGGCAACGGCGGCGCTATATGACTGAGGAGAGCCACGGGCTACGCGGCCACTTTTTCCTCGAATTGAAGCGTGGTCAGGACGCCCTTCGCAGCGGCGAGTGACGGGACGTTCTGCACGATCGCGCGAAGTTTCTTGCCCCGGTCGTCCTTTAGGACGTACCGTTGGCCGAGATTGCTGAGCCGTTCGAGCAGGGTGTAGAAGACGTTTTCGTAGAAATAAGCGTCCTCTTCCTGATCCGGCGTGTAGAGGAAGAGTCGCTCGTTCTTGTACAGCACCTTCGGCAGCCGCAAGGCATTGGCCAGGTTTTTCATCTCCGCTGCGATCATCAGGTTCTCGACCTCGCGCGGCAATCTGCCGAATCGGTCGGCGAGTTCCGTGCGGATGGTGTCGAGTTCCTCGTTCATGTCAGCTTCGCTGATGCGCCGGTAGATGTTGAGCCGTTCCAGCCCGTTCGACACGTAATCGCCGGGTATGTAGGCGTCTTCCTCGACGTCGACCGTCGTATCGCCGGCGCGCGGGACGTGCTTTTCGTCGAACACGTCCCGAAACTCTTCCTCTCGAAGCTCCTGCACCGCCTCGTCCAGGATTTTGTGATAGGTCTCGAAACCGACGTCTTCGATGAATCCGCTCTGTTCGCCCCCTAATAGATTGCCGGCCCCGCGGATGTCCATGTCGCGCATGGCCAGGGTGAAGCCGCTGCCCAGATCACTGAATTCCTCGACGGCCTGCAAACGCTGACGCGCCTCTCGCGTGAGGCCGTGGATCGAAGGCACGAGCAGGTAGCAGAACGCCTTGCGATCCGATCGACCCACGCGGCCGCGCAGCTGGTGGAGCTCCGCCAGACCGAATCGATCGGCCCTGTCTATGACGATGGTGTTCGCATTGGAGATGTCGAGCCCGTTCTCGATGATGTTCGTACTGACGAGCACGTCGAACTTGCCGTCGATGAAATCGAGCATGACCTTTTCGAGCGTCGTGGATTTCATCTGGCCGTGGGCTGTGCGGATGCGGACGTCGGGTAGAATGGCCCGCAGCATTGAGGCGACTTCGTCGATCGATCGGATGCGATTGTGGATGAAGAAGATCTGGCCCCCTCGGCTGACCTCATAGAGGATGGCATCTCGAATCAGGTCCTTGTCAAAGGTGTGGATTTCGGTTTCGATCGGCTGGCGGTTCGGCGGCGGCGTAGAAATGATCGATAGGTCGCGGGCGCCGAGCAGCGAAAATTGCAGCGTTCGTGGGATGGGCGTCGCGGTCAGCGTCAGGGTATCGACCTCGGCGCGAAGTTTCCGCAAACGCTCTTTCACCGCGACGCCGAAGCGCTGCTCCTCGTCGATGATCAGCAGGCCGAGCCGCTTGAATTTCACGTCTTTCGACGTGATCCGATGCGTCCCGATGAGGACGTCGATCTTGCCGGCCTCCAGGTCTTTCAGCAGCTGGTTCTGCTCCGCTGTCGTTCTGAACCGGGAGATCACGTCGACGCGGACGGGATAGCGAGCGAGTCTCAAGCGAAACGTCTCGTAATGCTGCGTCGCGAGAATCGTCGTGGGAACGAGGACGGCCACCTGCCTACCGTCCTGGGCCGCCTTGAACGCCGCCCGAACGGCCACTTCGGTTTTTCCGAAGCCCACGTCGCCGCACACGAGCCGATCCATCGGCACGGGCAGTTCCATGTCGTTCTTTACGGCTTCCGCTGCGCTCGCCTGCTCGGGCGTGTCTTCGTATTTAAAGGACGCCTCCATCTCACGCTGCCAGATCGTATCGGCGGAGAAGGCAAGTCCCTGCGAAGCCTTCCGTTTCGCGTACAGCTTGATGAGGTCTCGGGCAATGTCCTTGACTTTCCGTTTCGTGCGGGCCTTGGCCCGTTCCCACTGGCCGGATCCGAGCTTCGTCAATCGCGGCTGGTGTCCCTCCTTGCCCGAGTACTTGTGCAGTTTGTAGAGCGCATTCACGTTGACGTAAAGCACGTCTTCGTCCTGAAAGAGCACCTTTACCGCCTCCTGCTGCTTTTCGCGGACCGTGATCTTGTGGAGGCCTGCGAACTTGCCGACGCCGTAATCGACGTGCACGACGAAGTCGCCGATCGACAGATTCTGGATCTCACGCAGGCTCAGCCCGCCGTAGCGTCTCTTGCGTCCACGCGTCGAGGGCCGGTGATATCGATTGAAGATCTGGTGGTCGGTGTAGATCGCCAGGCCCAGCGGATCCATTTGAAATCCTTCGTGCAGCGACTCGACGGTAAATCGTACTTTGTTGAGCGTCGCTTCCTCTTCGAGCAACTCGAACAGCCTGGCCTCCTGGCCCCGGCTGTCGCAGAGGACGTACGTTTCGATGCCATGGTCGGCGTTGGCGAGGATCTTCTTGCGCAGCAGGGCGATGTTTCCGTTGAAATCCGGCTGCGGCGTCGATTCGATCGTGACCGTTTCGTTGGCCGACGATCCGGCGAACGGGCCCAGCAATATGCGAGAGTGGCTGATGAGGGCTCGTTCGAATCGTTCGTCGCTGAGATACCGGTGCGCCGGGTCGACGAGCGTGTCGGCCCCTTCTCGAGCGGCGGCGTGCTCGTGGGCCTCGACCGCGCGCCGGTAAAGCTCGGCCGACTTCTCGACGAGATGCTGTTCGTCGAACGTGACGATGAGCGTCTCGGCCGGCAGGTGCTGGAAGATGGAAGCGTATCGGGCGTCGCGGCCGTCGTGTCGCCGCTCGAGATTCGGGACGAGGCGAGCCGTAGTCAGGCGGCTGACGGATCGCTGTGACCCCGGGTCGAATTCGCGGATGGAATCGATCTCGTCGCCGAAAAATTCGGCACGTATCGGATAGTCCCCCGCAAACGGATAGACGTCGAGAATGCCGCCGCGCAGGGCGAGCTCGCCGGGTTGTTCGACGAACTCCACGCGCTCGAAGCCCAGCTCGAGGAGTTCCGCGGTCAAATCGGCGGGCGCGTGGACGCTTCCGACGGCGATGAGGATCGTTTCCTTCTGCACGGCCTCCGCCGGGGGCACCATTTCGAACATCGCGTCGATGCTCGTCACGATGATGCCGTCAAAGCCTTCGGCGAGTTGTTGTAAGACGTCGGCTCGCTGAACGAGGGGAGCCGGGTCGTCCATTTGCTCGTCGTCGTACGGTTTGTGGCCGGTGGCCGGCAGACGCAGCAGATTCGTCTCTTCACCGACTAGCGGCCCGAGATCACCATACAAGTAGGCGGCTGCCTCCTCGTCGGGCATAATGCACACGAGGGGTGCACCGGCGCTCTCCGCGACCCGGCGTACGAGAAACGACGACGTCGATCCGGTTAGTCCTTTGACGTGCAGCGAGGCGGGCGCGTCACCAACTCGCTCGGCGGCCCATCGGCCGACGTCCATGAACGGTTGGAAGGTCGCGAGCCGATGGTATATCGATTTGAGAGCCAACAGATCGTGATCTCTATCTCCAATTTTGCTTACGTGCTGAAAGCCGTAACCCCATTCGCTGGGCTACGGCATCACGTACCGAGAACGACCCGAGGAATATAAGGTTCGGCGATACGGCATGAACCGTACACAGCAATAAAACCCTTATAAATAAACGATATAGATAAAAAGTATGCGATCCAGATTATGGGCGGCGGTGTTTCACGTGAAACGTCATTGCTTCCTCCCTACCGTTCTCGACAGGGGCCTATGCTCTTCGCTTTACGGCGTATCGTTCTCGATCGCCTTTCGCACGAAGCCGCCGGCGCGTTTCAGGCGACGGAGGGCTTCATCCTTGCCGACACCCGCGAGTTCCATTACGAGCGCCGTCTTGACGTGCCCGCCGGCTTCCGCCAGAAGGGTCACCGCGTTGGGATAGGAGAGTCCCGTTACCGTCATGACGGTTCGCTTCGACCGTTCGACGAGCTTCCTGTTCGTCGTTTGAAGATCGACCATCATGTTCTCGTACACCTTCCCGAGCCGAATCAGCGCGGCGGTGGTCAGCATGTTGAGCACCAGTTTTTGCGCCGTGCCGCTCTTCATGCGAGTCGAGCCCATGACGACCTCGGGGCCCACCACGGGACAGATGGCGACGTCCACGTCCAGATTGAATTCAGAGCGCGGATTGCATGTCACGTAGAGGGTTTTACAGCCGATGGATCGAGCATAGTTGACGCCGCCGACGACGTAGGGCGTGCGGCGGCTTGCCGCGATTCCGCAGACGACGTCTCGGGACTCGAGCCCCGCCTCTTCTAACGCGCGAGCCCCATGCTCTTCGACGTCCTCGGCCCCTTCCTGCGACCGGAAAACAGCCTCCCGTCCACCGGCGATGAGGCCCTGCACCATCTCCGGCGGTGTTCCAAAGGTAGGGGGGCATTCGGACGCGTCGAGAATTCCCAGGCGCCCGCTCGTCCCGGCGCCGACGTAAAAAAGACGCCCGCCCGCTCGGAACGCCTCGACGATGATCTCTACGGCGCGCTCGACGTACGGAAGCTCTTCGCGCACGGCGATTGGAACCTTGTGATCCTCCGTGTTGATGATCTCGAGGATGTCACGCACAGAGGCGACGTCGATTCGCATGGAATGCGGATTCCGCTGTTCGGTCGCAAGCGCCTGGATTTCCGTGAAGAGGTCGGAGGGTTGGTTCGGCATGGGGCGCGCGGGTCGAATCGTTGCATGCGGCAGTGTACACGAACAGGAGCGGATTCGGTTCGGACGAACCTTTCGAGCTTAACCGGGCCGCGCGATCGTTTGCGGATCGACGCCCGGAATGGATGCCTCCGATCGACGGCTTGACTCGGGCGCCTCCGATCGATGCCCTGAATCGGCGCCCTGGATCGACGCCTGCCGATCGGCGTCCGACCCGGTGAACGATTCAAAAGGGTCGGCGTACACGAAACGTCACTCCGCTCGTCGCCCTGCTCCGTACCTATGGTTCTCCGCTCCGTTCGCCTGAGGTCCTTTCGTGCGCATGAGCGGACGGAGTGCGACCTGGCTCCCAAAGTCAATCTGCTCGTCGGTCCGAATGGGGCCGGAAAAACAAACGTCCTCGAGGCCATCCATTACCTGTGTCTGTCGAAGGGCTTCGTGGCGTCGTCCGATCGGTACATCCTTCGCAGAGGAGACGCCTACGTCGAGCTGAGCGGGCACTTCTCTCGAGAAAAAGGGCGAGACCTGCGCGTGCGGCTCGCCTATGTCCCCGGAGAAGGCAAGCAATACTTCGTCAACGGCGCACCCCTTGAGAGGCTGTCGGAGCTCGTCGGACGGCTGCCTGTCGTCGTGTATTCGCCTCAGGATCATGCGTTGACTGCGGGCGGACCCGACGAGCGCCGGCGGTTTCTCGACAATCTGCTGAGCCAGGCCCGCCCGTCCTACCTCGAAGCCCTTCTGAAATTCCGGCGTGTCCTGAAGCAGCGGAACCGCCTTCTGGGTCCATACCAGGAGCAGAGGAGCGGCCCGCCGGACGCGGTCCTGGCGCCCTGGAACGAGGAACTCATCCACCTCGGAAGCCGCATCATCGCTTTTCGCGCCGTATTTGTCGCGGAATTCGCCGGTTTTCTGGAGCAGGCCTATCGGGAAATCGAATCCGTCGTCGAACGCCCGACCCTGCAATACGACACCATTTCGCGATTGGATCACCTCGAGCAAGAGCGGATCGCAACGGTCTATCGCCGTACGCTGGAAAATGAGGCGTCGAACGAGCACCGGCGCGGGCTCTCGCTGGTCGGGCCGCATCGGGACGAGCTCGTCTTCCGACTGAACGGACTCCTCGTGCGGCGGTATGCTTCGCAAGGTCAGCATCGCACCTTCGGGATGGCGCTGAAGCTGGCGAAGTATTTCTATCTGCAGGAACGGACGGGCGAATCGCCGTTACTTCTTCTTGACGACGTATTCGACCACCTCGATCGACGACGATCTGAGGCCTTCCTCGACCTCCTGCAGTCCTCGCGAATCGGCCAGACGGTGATTACGGCCACGGATCGGACGCCGTTTGCGGGAGCCGTACGCTTTGACGGCGCGTCGAACCGCTCTCTCTTCGTGGAAAACGGCTCGGTGCGTCCGACTCCCATCGGCGAGGTGGTCGGTGCCGGCACGGAAGACACCGACGGAAGTTGACGGCGCAGACTTCCCGTCGCTCGCGGCGCGTCGCCAGCGCTTGTGGACGGCGGCGGCTCGGTCGAGGAAGAGTTCCGGACGCTCCAAGATGCAGGCCGCCATCCGACTTGTGACAAGGCTGTGGTATTGCACGCCGGACGGGATCCCTCGAGCAAAAGCGTATTACTAAACACGTCCATGGTGAACTGGCATCGACTGGATTTCTTACGACCCATGCGTCAAACGGCTACGCCTTCATTGTTTCACGTGAAACGCCTCCGCCAAATCGCTTTGCTTCTGGCGGTGGCGGTACTCGTTTCTTCCTGCACCCTCTCGCGTAGTCCGGTGACGGGTAAGAAACGCGCCTACGCATACTCCTGGGCGCAGGAGCGTCAGTTAGGGGCACAGGCGGATCAGCAGATCCGCGGAGTATACGGCTTCTACGAGGACGAGGAACTCAATCGCTACGTCGATCAGGTCGGCCAGGAAGTCCTTCGGGAGAGCCATATGCGCCGGCCGGATACGCCGGCCGAGTTCAGAGAGACGCCCTTTGAGTTCCGCATTCTGGATTCCCCCGTGGTCAACGCATTTGCCCTTCCAGGCGGATACGTGTACGTGACCCGGGGCCTGCTTGCGCATCTCAACAATGAAGCGCAGCTCGCCGTGGTGTTGGGACACGAAATCGGACACGTCGCCGCGCGACATGCGTCTCAGCGGGCGCTCGAGCAGCAGTTGGGCCAGCTCGTGCTGATCGGGGGCGCGATAGCCGGACAGGAGCTGTTGAACCTTCCTGCGCAGGACTTGCTAAATCTCGGCGGCGTCGCCGCGCAGCTCATGTTCCTTCGCTACAGCCGCGAAGACGAACGAGAATCGGATGATCTCGGGGTTGAGTACGCAGCGCGAGCCGGCTACGCGGCGTCGGAGGGAGCCGAATTCTTCCGATCGCTCCGCCGGATCGGCGAGGAAGAGAGCCAGGCGCTCCCCAGCTTTCTATCGACGCATCCCGACCCGGGTGAACGAGAGCAGACCATTCGATCACGGGCAGCCACCTGGAGTCAGGAGTACGAGATGAATCGCGTCGAGCAGCGGGAGCTCTACGGTGCGCTAGAGGGAGCGGTTCTCGGTGAGAATCCCCGCCAGGGCTATGTCAGCGACGGAACGTTCTTCCATCCGGACTTGCAGTTTCGATTTCCGGCTCCGCCGGGATTTCAAGTCATCAACCAGGCCTCGCAGGTCGTGATGGTGGACGAGCAACAACAAGCGATTCAAGTCTTTACGATCGCCCAGCAGACTTCCGCCCAGGCCGCGGCGCAGCAGCTGGCCGGTCGGCAGGACGTCCAAGTGGTCAATTCGGGTGCGACTCGATCCAACGACTTGCCGGCCTATTTCATCGTTGCCGATGCACAAACGGATCAGGGCCAGGTCATTCGGCTCCTGAGTTATTACGTCGAACATCGAGGCAACGTATACAATTTTCTAGCCTATACGCTTCGCGACAACTTCAGCAGGTACGAGGATACGTTTCTTCGGAGCATGCGCGGGTTCGCGAATCTAACCGATCCGCAGATCCTGAACGTCCAACCGACGCGTACCGCGATCGAGAGTGCGCCGCGCACGGCGCCGTTCGCCTCGTTCGTCGCCTCTCCCCTGCCCCGAGATCTGACCCCGCAGGACGTCGCGATCATGAATCAAGTAGAACTCAACGAAGAGATTCCCGCCGGCGTCCTGCTGAAGCTTCCCGACATCGATCGATAGCGCCTCGATTGTCATGGCGTAAGTATATGGAATGCAACGAGATACCTCTTCAGTCGACCGGCGCGAGTGGGGTCGATTCTAATCCGCCTGATCATTAGACGGAGGAATGATCGTGGCTTCGCCGCCGAGAGCCAGACGTCCCTCATGATAAACGTAGACGCGGCCCTTGACATGCTTGTGCTTCTCGATCTTCTCGTAGATCTTCACCTCCACCGTAATTTCTGAGCCGACCGGGACCGGCCTCAAAAAACGGCACGAGATCGCCACTGCGATGCTGCCGTAACCGGGGAAATCTCGACCCAGGACCTTCGATATGATGCCGAGAAGAAGGACACCGTGAACGATCGGCTTTCCGAAGCGCGTCGTCTTTGCGTAGGCCTCGTCGACGTGGATCGGATTGTCGTCCCCCGTCAGGTCGGCGAACGTGCGGACGTCGTCGGCTGTAAGAAGTCTCGTCGTCGAGAACGAATCGCCGACGTTCAGGGTCTCGTAGGTATTCATCGAGCAGCTAATGGGAGCACGGCGACAAGATCGGCAGGGCTCCCCAATTAACGAATGCGGCCTGAGAATCGAAACTTTGAACGACTCGGGATGGCAGACGGCCGAGGAACATCAAGTACCATCTCCTGTTTTCCGATGCTCCTTTACAGAATCGGTACAGTCTCCGGTTGAACTCGGCCCGTTCTGATGACAGCGACACGGCGTGCTCTTCTGTTTGCACCGTACTTTCTGCCGCGTAGGAGAGTCGGTTCGATGCGGCCCTTTCGCTTCGCCATCCATCTGCGCGACTTCGGCTGGGAGCCCATCGTGCTGACGATCGCCACCCCGGGCCAGCGGCTCACGGCTAAGGAGTCGCGGTTACTCAAGAACGTCGAGGTGATCGAAATCCGGTCTCCGTTTGATGGCACGAATCGTTCGGAGAGCCACCTGGGCGGTGAAGCGAAAACGAGTCTGAGAACCTCGTTCGGTGCCGATCGAAGCGATGCCCTGTCATCGCGGATGCTCTCGAAGTTCGACCGGCAATTTCCGACAGATACCTGGCTGCTGCTATTCGCCGCGAAATACCGTGAGCTGCGAGACGTCGTCCGGCGTGTCCGTCCGGACGTGCTGTGGTGCACGGGGGATCCGTGGTCCGCGCTCGTGACGACCCAGAGACTGGCAGGACACTACGAATTGCCCTGGGTGGCCGATTTCCGAGATCCGTGGACGCTCTCGAAGCTGCGAACCGACCGACAATGGTCGATCTCGAGGAGGATAGACCGGGCGCTGGAACGAAAAATTCTGTCGTCGGCCGATGCCGTCGTTTTTCAGGCGGCGAACGTGGCAGCGGAGTACCGCCGGTGTTATGCCGATCTGGCGATGAAGACGCGCGTCATTTTCAACAGCTTCGATCCATGCGTTTTCGACGACCCCATCACCTTCGAAGCCGCAGGCGTTCGAAACGTGTCCGGAGACGGGGTGCTGCGGATCGGGTTTTTCGGTCGCTTTCGGGCGATGTCCCCCGCGACTCTGGTCATCGATGCCCTTGCGGCCGCGGCACGCCAAAATCAAGCACACGCGTCACGTATCGAGGTCCATTCCTTCGGTCCCTTGAACGCGGAAGACGCGGCGTACGCATTGAAAAAAGGTGTCTTTGGCAATTTTCACCGCGCCGAGGCCGTCCCACTCGAACGGTCGCTCACTTCACTTCGACAGTTTGATCTGCTGTTGGTAAGCACGGACTTGAGCCGCGATCAAATCATACCGGCCAAAATATTCGAATACCTGGCGGCTGGACGTCCGATCGTGTCGCTGTCACTCAACGATGAGGTGGCCGATATCCTCTCGCGCACGGGCACCGGAATTCAGCTGGATCCGCGCCGACCCGACAGAGTCGCCGAATTCTTCGCCGAATGCCTGCGCGCGATGGACGAAGGTCGATCCTTGCCTCTCGAATTTCGCCCGGAAGCCGGGGAGATCGCGCGGTACGAGGCGCGGCACACGACGCGCGACCTCGCTGAGATATTCAACGTCGTGACGTTGGCTTAGCGATCCGGAGCTGAAACGCTCGTCGTCACGTCCACGTCGAGGGCGGGATAAGTCTTGCTCCGGATTAGACGGCCGAACGGAGGATGAGCCGGTTCCGAGAGGAAGTGCCACTCCCACTGCTGAATCTCAAAGCCTTCGATCTCTTCGGAAGGTGTCGAAACGTTTCGGTTCCACCTTCCTCGAACCGAATCGAGAAAGGCCGCTGCCACATGCTCATTCTCGAGGTCGAATGCCTGTTCCAACACCCGTCGGTACCGCCCGTCCGACATCGCCTTAATGCTCTTCTCTACGGGAGCGCGCCCCACGTCGCCGGACCGCAGCCGCGCCAAGAGGATTTCGTACGTGACCGGCTCGGAACGTTTCTTAGAAAACATCTGCATTCCCGTGAGTGGGTAGAATTCGACGCGGAAGACCCAGAGTATCGTGAAGGTGACCGCGATCGCCAGGGTGAGGCGCGAGCCGCCGGCGTCGAACGCCATCGGACGGACCCATCGCGACGATCTCGCGGTAAACGTGATACCGGTCGCCTTACGGGTAATCCATCCGGCCAATGTCGGCGCATACGTCAGAGGTAAGGCCCACCATAATGCCGGTATTGAGCGCACGATCCGACGCCAGAGATGAGTGCCCTCGAGAACAGTCGAATCGACGACGCCGGTGAAGCCGGTCGTGAGGCGATCCGTTCGAGGCCGAGCGAAGCGATCGTTCGACGCCCCGGCCAGCCCCGGCTGTGTCGGCCGCATTTCCAGACGACCGAACAGATCCATCGCCCGCAGGACGGGAACGAGGCGAAGATGGCGGACTTCGGCGGGATCGAAGTAGAGCGTCAGAAGGCCGAAGCGGCGAGCGAGCACACCGGCCGCGGCCTTGCGAAGCGGCCGGAAATTGAAAAACAGGGCTTGGAGCAGGATGAGGTCGAAGAAGAGGATGTTCTGCATCAAAAGAATGCCAGCGTGCATGAAGAGCATGACGGTGGGCATGATCCGGCGCGCGCGCCGAGAGAAAAGCACGAAGCCGTACAGAATCTCGCCGAACAGCGCTGAGAGGGCGAGGAGTTCAAAGACCCCCTCCGGAGCGGAAGTGAGCAGTAGCGACAAGTCGAAGTCGAATTCCATTGGCCGCAAGGCGCTCTGGTAGAGGATGAATTTGAAATTCGAGGCCTCCCACCACATTAATCCGCCGTTTCGCAGTTTGCTTAATCCGGCCATGACATACGGCACGGCAAGCGCGGTCCACAGCGCAAATCGCATCCATCCGTATCGGCGAGAAGGCAGGTCGGTCGGTACGGGTTCGCCCTTCCACAGGCTGACGAGCCGATCGACGGACCAGCCGTGATGAGACGGCAGCAGGGCTAGAACGAAGAGAAGGTAAAGTCCGATCAGACCCGTGTGATAGAACCACGCGTACTGACGCAGAAGGCCGCCGAGAATGAGGTAACAGACGGCGCCTATCGGGACCATCAATCGCGTCTTCCAGCCGATCATCCCGAAAAACAATACGGCGGACGTTAGCCAATCGAACGTCTCCAATGCCGCGGGAGACGCAGCGAACCACTCGAATCCGATCGGGAGTGCGTACAGGAGTCGAAGGATCCCCATCGGGCGAATTTGATCGCGTGGAAGTGCCGCCGTACTGGCGAGATCCTCCCACAACGTGCTTATGAGCAGGACCGCGCAGACCAGCATGCGCATGGCGCCCACGTCCCCCGGAGTAGCTTCGCCGATAACACTCCGCGCCGTATCCGGACGGCCCAAAACGTAGGCGAATGCAGCGACGACGAAAACGGCGACGGCTCCGATCGCCACGATGGCCATCCACTGCGCCACTAGGAAATCGGCAGGGATCGACAAGTACGGCGCGACGGCTCGATTCAGAATCTCGAAGCTCTCGCCCCGATACGCACTCTCGATTAGATTGGGAACCACGCCCAGGCCCAGAAAGAGCCAGAGACCGAGAGCCGCAACCACGAGACCTACAGACGTACGATGAATCTGCATGACCGGTATGCCGATCCACGGCGAGAGCACGCTACGTTTTGATCGCGATTCGCGCCGCGAAGTCGATGCGGTTGAGGAGTAAGGAGAGTCCGTTCTCCCGAACGTATTCGTCGACGGCCTTTCGGGCTCCTCGCCAATGGCCATAGTCATCGAGAATGAGCACTCCACCCGTTACGAGACGAGGATAGAGGTGCACGAGCTCGTGACGCGTGGACTCGTAGAAATCCGTGTCCAGACGAAGCAGGGCGATGCGATCCGGCGCGCCGCCGGGAAGCGTGCTCTCCACCATACCTTCGTGAAACCGGACCCGCCCCTCGTCATAACCGGTGCTCAGCACGTTCTTCCGCACTTCGGAAACCGGCGACCGGCACCAGTCGGAGCCGTTCGTGCCCCTCCGCTTTTTTGCGAAGTTCGAGACCGCTTCCTCGCCGAAGACCGTCACGTCCTTTTCCGTCGGGGCGCTCATGCCGGCAAACGTGTCGAAT
>CAZMXY010000009.1:20962-56610 GCA_964570345.1 uncultured Rhodothermales bacterium
GGAGCCGCCCCGCCAAACGCCGCACTCGACGAAGTCGCCCTCGATCCCGCTCCGTACGAGATATTTGACGGCTTCGATCAGCGCAAAAACGCGCTCGGGTCGCGTCATCGTATATGGCTCCACTCGTCTGAAAACACGTTCGTGCTCCTCCTGAAAGTCGTCGGGCAACACGAGATATTTTCGAGCGTCTCTGCGCTTGAGCGTCTTGACGCCCCACGATTTCAGCAAACGCTCCGACCAGGAAAGCGAGGTGGACATGATGGATTCGAATTCGTGTTCACGGCTTGCGAAAAGCGGCAACGATGTGAGCTCCACGATCTTCGGAGACCTCCCGTGTGAATCGATCGTGCATCCCGAAGAGCATCCGCTTGAACGGCGAAAAATTCAGATTAAAATGTCGATTGGATAAGAGCCGGGCGATGACTTGATAGAGCAAATTTCGCCGCGCTGTCACATAGTGTACCTCGAGCGTCTCATACTCAGGAAAATAGGCCTGCAGCATTTCCAGCGTATAGTGGCGATAGTGCTTCTCTAAGACCTCCCGGACGACGGACGGTACCGAGACCACGAGGACGCCCGAAGGTCGAAGGAGCCGGTCGACGTGAGCAGTGAAAGACGCCTGCTCGTCGTCAGGAATGTGCTCGAGCATCTCGACGGTCGTGATCAAATCAAAATACTCGCCGTACTCCGCGATGTCCGTGACGTGAAACGTCACCGGCAGGCCGTGTGAAAAAGCCCGCGCGAACAGGACCGCCTTCTCGTCGACGTCTATGCCCACCATCCGGACGTCGGAATCAATGGAACCGAGCCGGGCGAGATTATAAAGAAGATATCCGTCACCGCAACCTAAGTCGAGCAAATCCCCTTTCACGTATTTCGTGACTAGATCGATTACCCGACCCATGTACGACAGGTAATCGAGCCCCCAATCGAGATTGCAGACGAACTGGCGCGACCGCAGGTCGACGAGATAGTGATAGGGAAATACGTATTGGTCGGACTGAAGCTTGGACTTACGCTCCATCGGGCTGAGGTAGGTGTGGTGCAGGAGAGAAGGGGCGAGCGAGCTCACGCATATCGGATACTGACGCGCTCGAGTGCGCGCATCCAGATTATGCGACCCGGTAGCCGGTCGAGCCACGAAGCCCAGGGAAAAGCAAGGAGGACGAGCTCATAGACGGACAGTTTGAAGAAGATGTTCATTACGACACATATTCCGACGTGCAGGCCGATCACGGCGACGAGGATCGGCATCCGAAATTTCTTCCACCATGCTAGAATCGCGAAGAGCTCGGTCAACAGGCCGATCGTCAGAAAAAACGTCGCGAGTCCCTGCCCGCTCAGTGCGAGTTCCTGTAGCACGTTGAATTCCAGGACGCCGGTCTTCGCAAACGTATCGATGCTCTTTTCATTGATCCACATCCAGAGGTGCCGACCGGCCGGCCACGAAAGGCCCGTTCCGATCAGCTTGCAGACGGCGGAAAGCGTGTATCCTAATCCGACGAAGAAATAAGTGAATCCAAGCGTAAACCGGCGCCGATGCCGGTCATCGGAGAAGAGGAGCATGGCCAGGCTCAGCCCGAGGAGGGTCATCCCGACGAGGTTGGAGCTGTGCGGAATCTCCCCGAGCACGTATCGAGCAGCATATTGCAGATGAAGGAGGAGAAAGCCGGCGAAATAGGCGTATTTCGTCACGCGGAAAAACCCCGCGAGCATCAATCCCGTAATCGTGGCCGCGTTGATCAGGGAGAGATGGTGATCGAACATAAACGTGACGTCGGCATATCGTGCGATGCCCAGGGGAAGGACGACGTCTGAAATGCGCAAGACGTAGAAGCCCCACGACCAGGCCAGGTTGGAGACGGCAAGCAGGAGAAACAGCTCGAAACCCTTGAAGAAGATGAGCTCGCCCGTGGTCTGTGGTCGCTCGAACTCGAATAGATTGCGGAGCAGGTTCATCGAGGCAGTTCCTCGTTGAGGACGGCCCCTTCGGCGCTCAGGCGCGCATAGGGGACGAATTCCACGATCACGGAGTCTTCGCGCGTGATGCGGCCGTTGACGCGCATGACCAGCAGGGTCCGGTCGCGGAGCTCGCGCTCGCCGAACATCTTGCGGAGCCCCCTTACGCGGGCGTCATCCCAACGCCTGGATTTGGAGACGAAGTTCGACAGGTCGATCGGATCCACGCCGTGAGCGAGCAGCGGATAGGGCTCTCCGGGAAGGTCGACCGACGTCACGTTCGACCATGAGAACCCGTCGTCGTTGGAAACGTCGCGGACCACGGCTCGGGACCATGGCTTGCCACCCTGAGAAAACATCGGATAAATGCTGAACGGCCAGAACTCGCCTTCATTATCGCCTGTGAGTATACCATAGGTCAGGAGCGTCAATAGGAGTGCGCATCCGGAGCGTTTATAGGAATCCACGAGATCGGGTCGCGTCTAGGGGTTGATGGGGAGGTCGCAGCGGAAATCGGGCATTCTATCGTGCTGTCGAGACGGAGATCCGATCACGCGAAAATTCACGCCACGCGCGGACGCCGCGATCATGAGTCTTATTACCCCGCGCACGCTTATTACCCCGCGCACGCAGGCCGGCGAGGTCGATCACCCGGCGCAGGTGGCCTCGGGCAGGAAACTCGAAGACTCGACAATTATTCGTAATGTGATCGGCACACGAGCGATCGGCATTGGTTCCACGACGTCCACAACGTCGCGCGACGAACGGCGTCGGCAAGAGCCGAAAACCGTGGCGGAGCGATCAAGCCGGCTGCACTCCGGCTTGCCACTCGTGACGACGGTAGAACGTGACCGTGAGCATCCTTGGCGACCATGCGACAACAGGTGATATACGAGCGGTTGAGCGAACATGCTCGGAGTGCCGCCGGCAGGCGCGTCATTCGAGCCATCCGGCTCGTCTTCATTGCCGGCGTCATCGCTCTGCTCGTCTACCAGCTTTCCGGGATCGGTTGGAGGGACGTGTGGGAATCGTTGCCGACGCAGCCGCTGTTTTACGTCCTGCTCCTTGCTATGTACTTCCTGCTTCCGGTGTCGGAGTCGCTGATCTACGGTCGCCTGTGGCGCGTACGGGCGCGCAACTGCCTGCCGGTCATGATTCGGAAGCGCGTGCTGAACGTGGACGTCGTCGGCTACTCAGGTGAAGTCTACCTGTTCTCGTGGGCGAAAGATCGCATCGCCGAGCATCCGCGAAGAATCATCGCGACCATCAAAGACAACCTGATCGTGGCATCGGCCGCCTCGATCACGGCGGCTTCGATGCTGCTTGCAGGGTTTCTCTGGACGGGAATGATTCGCGTTTCGGACCTCGTCGCCAATCCGAATCCGGTTTACTTCGGCATCGGCGCCTTTCTCGTGGGACTCCTCGTCGCGCTGGGTTACCGGTTTCGCGGCGTCCTGTTCGCACTGCCGCGACGGACTGTCGCCTGGATCGGGGGAGCGCATCTAATGCGATTCTTCCTCGGCTACGTCTTCCAGATCGCCCACTGGTGGGTCGTGATCCCGTCGGCCTCCTTCGAGACGTGGGCCGTATTGCTGACGCTCTCGGTCGTGATCAACCGGATCCCGTTCCTTCCGTCGAGCGACCTCGTCTTCGTCACCGCCGGCGCGGGATTGACGCCGCTGCTGGGCATTCCGGTCGCCCCCGTGGTCAGTATGTTATTGGTTCGCAGCGCGGCCGATCGCCTTTTAAACCTCGTCTTTTTCACGTCTACTGTGTGGAGAGAGCGTCAGCAGGTGTACAGTCGAGAAGACTTCGATGCCGTCTCGCGGGCGCCGGAGCTCGACGACGCCGGCGAAATATCCCCCAACGTCGCCGCGTCGTTGAATAGTTAACAAAGCGCGCTGCGTTGGCATTGATCTTGAAAAGAAGAGGATGGTTTCGTCTAGTCCAATGAAATGAAGAAAGGAACTACGGCCCTTATTAGCGTGCTCCTCCCTGTATTGACTCTCGCCGTCTTCGCTGCTGACCCGGACGTTTGGGTCGACGACGATTCGACCAAGGCAGAAGCCGTTCTCGAGGATTTCGAGAACGACACGCCCGGACGATGGCCGAAGAGATGGCGCTTTCTCGCGAGTCGAGAGAAGGAGTTCAAGCCTCTCGCGCCGTTCATGAACGAGAATGAAAAGTTCTATGTCGTCTCCGAGCATGGAAATCAATTCGTGCGGGCGTACACGAACGGGGAGGCGCAGCGGATCTCGCTGCCGTTAGACGACCTGGACTGGCGCCTGGCCGAGTACCCGATCTTGAGCTGGGAATGGCGGGCCTTGCAACTGCCGCAAGGTGCGAGCGAGGACACGCTCAACGACGCCGGCGGCGCCGTCTACGTCTCCTTCTCCAAGACGGATTGGCTCGGCCGTCCGCTCAGCATCAAGTACACGTACAGCTCCACCCTGCCCGTCGGAACGGTCGTCTCAACGGGTAACGTCAAAATCATCGTGGCCTCGAGCGGCAGAGACGGAACAAGGAAGTGGATTCGCGTCGATCGAAACGTCGTCGCCGATTACCGGCGTCTGTTCGGCGGGGATCCGCCCGATCAGCCGTATACGATTACGCTTTGGAGCGACTCGGACAATACCAAATCGGTCGGCGAAGTGGATTTCGATAATCTAAAGATAAAGCGCAGGCTCAAGTAACTGGAGCCCGCGATTCGCGAACAAACGACTGGTGATGGATACGATTTTTGAGTCATTGCGCCCGGTAATCCGCTTCGTGACGCGGAGATCGGCCGTCGTGTTGACGGTCGCGCTCCTTCTTTCGGTTACGGGCTTCTTCTTTGCGCAGAAGCTTCGTATCGACACGGATTTTTCCAACCTGATACCCTCGTCCTACCCGAGCGTACAGGCTCTCGAAGAGCTAAGGGAAACCGTCGGCAGCGAAACGACGGCCGACGTCGTCCTCAGGAGCACGTCGTTCGAGGCTAATAAGGCGTTCGCCGAAGCGTTCATCCCTAAGGCCCTGGCACTCGAAGATCCGGAAACCGGCGAGCCGTATCTCACGCGCGTGGACTACAAGAGAGATACGGCCTTTCTGGAGGAAAACGCCCTTTACTTCGCCACGAGTGCGGAACTCGACAGCGTCGAGAGCTATCTTCGCGAGCAGATTCGCGACGCAAAGCTCGAGGCGAATCCTTTCTATTTCGACCTCGACGAGGAAGAAGAGGAGACGGGCGCCGGGGAAGGAGGCATTCAGCGAGACCTGGATGAAGTCTACCAGCGTGTCGTCGGGAAGCCGTATCCGGTCAACGAAGACAGCACGATCATGGTGCTGCGATTCTATCCGGCGGGCTCACAGACGAACATCGGCTTCATCGAACGCATGTACGACGACGTCGAACGGCTCGTAGACGAGTTGAATCCGGGGGCCTACGAACCGTCCGTCGAGGTCGTTCTGGGAGGACGGCTCATGCGCCAGCTCGTCGAGATCCAGGCCGTGACCAATGACGTGTTGAGCTCGTTTGCCGTCGGGGTGACGGCGGTGCTGCTGCTGGTCGTCCTCTATTTCTTTTACAAGGCATACGCGGCGCGGGCCGGACATCGCTACGTCTCGCGCGTCTTGTTCTCGCAGCTCATCCGAATGCCCGTGCTCGCCGTTCTCATCGGTGCGCCGCTCATCATGAGTCTCACCTGGACCTTCGGCCTCGCGTACCTCACGTACGAGACGCTCAACTTGATGACGTCCACCCTTGGGCTGGTGCTGTTCGGGCTAGGGATCGACTACGGCATTCACTTTTACGCTCGCTATACGGAAGAGCGAGGCCGCGGCCTAATGCCGGCCGACGCAGCGGACGTGACGTTCCGGAGTACCGGGCAGGCCATCACGGTAGGAGCACTCACGACGGCGGCCGCTCTCTTTGTGCTCATGGCTGCGGATTTCAGGGGATTCAGTGAATTTGGTTTCATTGCCGGAACGGGCATCATCTTCGCTCTCCTGGCCATGACGATGGTGCTTCCGGCCCTGCTGATCGCACTCGAGCGGTCCCGGCTGCTAAACCTCGCGTCCGGTCGCGAAGGCCCGGCCGACGCCAACGGCCGTCCGCGTCGCTTCCCGGGCGTCCGAGGTGTCGCGCTCGCCAGTCTGGCGGCCGTCATTGCGGCGCTGCTGTTCCTGCCTACTCTCGGATTCGAATACGATTTCGGATCGCTCGATCCGGAGTACCCCGAGTACAATGAGAAGCGCGATCTCGTGCGAACCGTCTATCCGAAGGGGGGAACGAACCCGGCGTATGTACTCGTCGAGGACGCGAGCAAGGTGGACGCCGTGATAGACGCCATTCGGCGCCATGCCGCAACGGACACGCTGACGCCGACTATCGAACGCGTCGAATCGCTGCAAGATCGCTTCCCGATGACGGAAGAGGGCAAGCGGCACAAGCTGCAGCGGATCGCGGAGATCCGCGAACTGCTCGACGACCCGTTCGTGCAGCAGGAGACGGGCGAAGACGTCCAGCGACTCCGACGCGCTGCCCAGACGACCGAGGCGCTGACGCTCGAGCAGGTCCCGGAGACCATCCGAAATCAGTTCACGTCCAAAAGTGGGGAGATCGGCGGGTTCGTCATGATTTATCCGTCCGTCGGACTTTCCGACGGCCGCCAGTCGATTGCGTTCTCAGACGACGTCGGCACGATCGTGACCGAAGACGGCGACGTCTACCATGCCGGTTCGACGTCACTCGTGGCCGCGGACATGCTTCGTCTGATGCTGGAAGAGGCGCCCTACATGGTCACCGTCACGTTCTTGATGGTCATCGGTCTGATGTGGGTGAACTTCGGCTCGTTCCGATGGGCGGCGCTCGCGACGCTGCCGTTGATCGTAGGCGTGCTGTGGATGATCTTGCTGATGGAAATCTTCGGCCTGAAACTGAACTTCTACAACCTCGTCGTGCTTCCTGCGGTCCTGGGAATTGGAAACGACGCAGGCGTTCACATCGTGCACCGCTTTCGCGAAGAAGGTCGGGGCTCGATCATGAAGGTGCTTCGCTACACCGGGGAGCACATCGCGATGGGATCGCTGACCACGATGATCGGATTCGGCGGTCTGCTGCTGAGCTTCCATCCCGGTCTGCGATCGATCGGCGAGCTCGCCGTCGTGGGGATCGGGATGACCCTGCTTGCTGCGCTGATCTTCCTTCCCGCACTCCTCCAGTGGATAGACGACCGTTCCGGGGCGGAGGCATTTGCGGCCGTGCTGCCGCGAGAAGAGCCGTCCGTCGTTCAGGAATCGGGCGTTTAGGATATCGACGGCGTGAGTCGAGCTCAGACGAGCGCGCTCTGTGGTACGTGCTCGGGAGAGGTGAGGCCGGCGAGGACGTCGACATACTGGTCGGCGACCGCCGCCCAGCCGAATCGACGGCGAACGTGCTGATCGGCGAGGCGTCTGGCGTCGGCCAGACGATCGCCATTCCGGTAGTACTGCATAATGGCCTCGGAAAACCCCCACGCGTCGCCGCTTGAGACGAGGTGTCCGTTTCGGCCCTCGTCGATCACGTCAGTGATCCCTTCGAGCCGCGACGCGATCGTGGGAAGGCCGGACAAACCGGCTTCCAGCATCACGACGCCGAAACCTTCCATGTCGCCGGCGACCGGGACGTTGGGCATGACGAAGAGGTCCGAACCGGCGTAGAGCAGCTCGAGATCGCGCTCGGATACACGGCCGAGCAGACGCAAGCGATGCGCGACGCCTCGTCGCTGTGCGGCGGCGAGAATGTCATCCGTCTCCGGACCATCACCCGCGAGCCAGTAATGAACGTCAACGGGAAGCAGCGGCATCACGTCGTGCACGAACCAGGCGAAGCCCTTCCGCTTCACCTGCCTGCCCACGCTGCAAAGCAAAAGCCCGCGATCCGGTACGTCGCGACCGGCAAACCGCTGAAGGAGCCGCATGCGGGCATCGCCGTTGCCTCCGAGCGCGCCGAAGCGGTGCACCGCCACGCCGTTCGGCACCACGGTCAACTTGTCCGCGTCCAGCCCTCGTTCGAGGCACACCTCACCGGTCGCCCGGCTCACCGGCAGGACGGCGTTCAAGGCCGAAAGGACTCTCGGAACGAGGCGCTGGTAGAGGGATACGTCGAGCGTCACGTCCCGGCCATGTACGATGGCTGCGGTCACGACGCCGCACCGGTGCAAATGGTTTTTCAAGGGGATGGTGAGCGAGGCTGTTACCATCGACGAAAAAAGCACGGCATCGATTTCCCGGCGTTCGGCCATGCCGTGAATCTTCCGCAGCGCTGCCGCCATGAACGGTCCCGTACGGAGATGAGTCGATCGCCAGGAGCTGCGAAGGACCGCGGATCTCAGGGCAATCGAATCATGCTCCCGAAGAGCGTCATGAAGCTCTGTCGCGACACGCTGCATGCCGCCCACGTTCGACAGGGGCCGATCCGCCGGCGGAAAAGAGTGAGAGACGAAAAGAAGGCGCAAGGTGGAACGGTGCTCGGAGAATGATCAGTTGACGAGGACGGGTTCATTCGCCTCTTCCGGGAGGGAATCCGGCGACGAATGCTTTCCGTCGCCGATTGGCGGGGCGGCGTGGGGGTTCAGTAACTCGTCGTAGAAGTCTACCATCCGGGAAAGAACCGCGTCCCATTCGTACTGGCGCGCACGCCGCAGCGCGCCGATACTCATTCGACGCCGCTCGGAGGCATCGTCGACGAGATGGTGCACTGCGTGCAGAAAGGCCGTCGAATCGCCTGCGGGTACCAGCAGCCCGGTCTCGCCGTTTTCGACGAGCGTTCGGCTGCCCGTGGCATCCGCACAAACGGCCGGCAGTCCGGACGCCATCGCCTCGAGCGTCACGTTACCGAAGGTCTCCGTGTCGCTGGGGAAGAGGAAGAGATCCGAGCTCGCGTAGGCGCGCGAGAGCGACGTGCCCTTGAGATAGCCAGTGAAAATAGTGTCGGACAGGCGATCGATGAGGTGGTCAAACGCCGGTCCGTCTCCAACGATCATGCTGCGATGCGGTACACCGCGCCGCTGCAAACCTTCGACGACCTCGGCAAACACGCGAAGACCCTTCTCCCAGACGAGTCGGCCGATGAAGCTCACCAACACTTCGTCGTCCCGGACGCCGTGTGCACGGCGCCATTCCGGTGACCGCAACGCGGGGTTAAAACGCGACGTGTCTACACCGCGGGCCCAGAGGCGCAATCCGTCATTGATGCCGTGCGATCGCAGCACGACGGCCATCGACGGTGACGGCACGTAGACGTGTTCGCACTGTCCGTAGAAACCCGCGAGGTACTTCCACAGCGCATTCTCGAGCGTGCCGACGCCGTAGTACTTGAGATAGGAACTGAAGTGCGTGTGATAGGACGCTACGACGGGGACGTTCCAGCTCTTGGCCAGTCTCAATGCGCGATATCCAAGGAGGTCCGGCGTCGCGACGTGAAACAGGTTCGGTTGAAAATCGATTAGCCGCTGCCGTGCGGACGAAGACAGGCCGAGGGCGATGCGGTACTCCCGGCGTCCGGGAACGGGGATGGATGGAATGGGAACGAGCGTTCCTGCGTGATCGACCGGCGGATTGTCGACGCTCGGCGCGAATACGAGTACTTCCGTGTCCGCCTTCTCCAGGAAGGCCACCAGACGATTGAGGGTCAGCGAGACGCCGTCGGCTATGTGATTGTATGCACCGGTGAACAACGCCACGCGCCGTGGACGCACGCCGGCACGGCGTGCGCGTTCAGGGCGAACCAGGTAGGTCTGTTGAGCCATCAACGCCTGACCGCTCAGTGGCAGCGTGATTTCAGATCAAAGTGATACTCACTCGTTCAGACGTGCCCGAGACCTGCGTCCCCGAAAGGAACGCAGCCCGCACGTGTTGCGACACACGTCAACGGGATCGATAGGGGGAAGATTCGGTGACGCCCCGAATGCCGCCTCGTCTACGCAGAGAAGGGACCGAATTCATTCCATCCTCAATCTCTACCGCCTCGACGGAACCCGCCCGAGTCAATTAAGCCGCACCGTGTCGCGCGCAAGTAACAAGGCGGCGAAAAGTTTCAGCGACGGCGGTCCGGATTTCGAGCGAAGCTCACAGCAGAGGTTTTAGAAATCGGCCGGTGTGGCTCCGGGGATCGGCTGCGATCTGTTCCGGCGTCCCCTCGGCTACGATGAAACCTCCCCTCCGGCCGCCCTCGGGTCCTAGATCGATGACCCAGTCGGCACACTTGATCACTTCGAGATTGTGTTCGACGAGGATGACCGAGTGACCCTCGTCTACGAGTGCGTTTAACGCCGCCAGCAATTTCTTGACGTCGTCGAAGTGCAGTCCCGTAGTGGGCTCGTCGAGCAGATAGAGCATGCGGTCCCGAGAGGACTTGCCGAGATAGGCTGCCAGCTTGAGGCGTTGACTCTCGCCGCCGGACAGCGTGTTTGAAGGCTGGCCGAGCGTGAGGTAGCCGAGGCCGATGTCTTGAAGAACCGTCAGCTTGTTGACGAGCGCCGTCTGATCGTCGAAGAACTCAACCGCCTCGTCGACGGTCATGTTCAAGACGTCATCGACATTCTTGCCCTGATAGGTAATCTCCAGAACGTCCTGCTTGTAGCGCCGGCCTTTACACGCCTCACACTGCAGGTATAGATCGGCGAGAAATTGCATTTCGATCTTCACCACGCCCTCCCCCTGGCATACTTCGCATCGTCCACCCGGCACGTTGAACGAAAAGTAGCCCGGCTTCAACCCGCGGAGCCGCGCCTGATACGTGCCTGCGAATAGGTCGCGGACGTGGTCGAACGCCTTGGTGTACGTAGCGGGATTCGACCGCGGCGTCCGGCCGATCGGGCTCTGATCGACCATCTCGATCTGATCGAGAAGCATGTGACCTCTGATCGCGTCGTGAGCACCGACTGCGCCATCGACGCTGTTTCCCTTCAATCGCATGATGCCGTTGTACAGCGTGTCGTGGATCAGCGTGGATTTTCCTGATCCACTCACGCCGGTCACACACGTGATCATTCCCAGCGGAAGATCGACGCCGAGGCGCTTGAGATTGTGCTCGCGCGCATTTTCGATTCGGAGGACGTACTCTTCGTCGAACGGTCGGCGCTTCTCGGGTACGGGGATCGATTCGCGACCGCTCAAGTAGTCGCCGGTAAGCGACTTCGGATCTCGAACGATCTCTTCGTATGTTCCCTGAAACACCACTTCTCCTCCAAATCGACCCGCACCGGGTCCGAGGTCGACTATTTGGTCGGCGTGCTCCATCATGACGGCTTCGTGTTCGACGACGAGAACGGTGTTGCCGATGTCCCGCAGGTTTTCGAGTATGTTGATGAGACGAGAGTTGTCGCGTGGATGAAGCCCGATCGAGGGCTCGTCCAGCACGTATAGCGATCCGACGAGGGACGATCCGAGACTCGTCGACAGATTGATCCGCTGACTCTCGCCACCGGAGAGGGTCTGCGAGAGTCGGTCGAGCGACAAATAATCGAGTCCGACTTCGACAAGGTATTTCAGCCGCTTGCGAATTTCTGCGAGTACGCGCCCGGCCACGCTCTCTTCGTATTCGGAAAGCTCGAGCTCCTCGAAAAAAGTCCGGGCATCCTGCGTCGTCAGCTCGCAAATCTCGCCGATCTGGAGGCCGTCGATTTTGACGTATCGCGCCTCCTTCCTGATGCGGTGGCCCTTACAATCCGGACAGGTGGAGTACCCTCGGAATCGCGCGTGGTAGATGCGGTAATGCATCTTGTAATTGTGTTTCTCCAGAAAATCGAAGAAACCGCGAACGCCGACGTAGTCCCCCTCTCCGTCCCAGATGATGCGCTTCACGTCCTCGGGCAGCTCGTCATACGGCAAGTCGATATTGAGCCGCCTCTCGGCTGCGACGCGGATCAGGTCACGGAAATACTTGTTCCACTGCTCCGTGCGAAAGGGGGCGATGGCTCCCTGGCGAATGGACAGGTGCGGATTCGGAATGATGAGGTTCTCGTCGAGGCCGGCAACCCGCCCGAAGCCCTGGCACGTCGTGCACGCGCCGTACGGACTATTGAAGGAAAAGAGAAGCGGCGTTGGTTCTTCGAAGCGGATGCCGTCACGTTCGAAGTATTCGCTGAAACGGTACGTCGCTCCGGCCAGGACGCGTACTACGCAACGACCGCCGCCCTCTCTGAAGGTCTGTTCTACGGAATCGGCGGTGCGTGACAGGCCGGCCTCGTCTCCTTTTCTTACGGCCAGCCGATCGACGAGCACCAACAGACGATCTCGCGCGAAATTATTGACCTCGTCCGGAGGCGTTTCATTCAAGTCGAAGACCTCTTCGCTGCTCCCTTCGTCCTGCTGCTTCTCCGTCGGAAGGAGCAGGATTCGAAAAAATCCGCGCTGGCGGAGCGTTTCCAGCTCCTTTTTCAACGACTTGCCTTTGTGCTCCGGCACGGGGAAGCACACGTAGAATCGCGTTCCGTCTTCAAGCCGTGCGAACAGCTTCTCAGCGACGGACCGGGGTGAATCGCGCGTCACCTCCTCGCCGCTGATCGGAGAGATGGTCCGTCCCACGCGCGCATAAAGCAGGCGAAGGTGATCATAAATTTCCGTCTGCGTCGCAACGGTCGAGCGCGGGTTTTTGGAGGTCGTTTTCTGCTCGATGGCGATAGCCGGAGCGAGACCGGTGATGAGGTCGGCGTCGGGCTTGTCCATGCGTTCGAGAAACTGCCGCGCATACGCACTGAGGCTTTCGACGTAACGGCGCTGGCCCTCGGCGTAGATCGTGTCGAAGGCCAGCGACGACTTGCCGGAGCCCGACGGTCCGGTGAACACGATAAGCTTGTTGCGAGGCAGATCGACGTCGACGCTCTTGAGGTTATGCTGTCGCGCTCCCCGGACGACGATGTGACGCTTCGCGGCGCGTTTCGCATCACCGTCGGCGTGCGCGGCGACAGGAGCCTGTGAAGAAGTGGATTCGATGGTGGTGGGCATTACGAAAAGCGGACCTAACGACTACATTCAAACCCGATCTAACGCCTTCCGGATGCAGATGATGCAGCCGACGGTTCGGGAAGACGTGCGGCGAAGGCGGTTGATCCGTACCGCCGTGGATCCGTCGGCCTCCCGCGGGATTGGCGCCCGGGCGCCGGGATCGCCGAGCGTTTTCATTCTCACCTTCCTGTAGTATTTCACGTCGGAACAGCCTTTCTCCGCCGTCAGTAGCACCTTCTCCCATTTCTCCGGCACGGACGACCCGTCGTCGACCCATCCATCGGCGAGGCCTCCATGCGAGAACGTGCAGCTTGATTCATGTCGTTTCTCAATCCGCTCATCTTATTCGCTCTGGCAGCGGCATCGATTCCGCTGATCATCCACCTGTTTAACTTCCGCCGGCCACGGAAGGTGGATTTCAGCTCGCTGTCGTTCGTGAAGGAACTGCAAAAGTCGACGATGCAGCGCGTGCGAATAAAGCAGTGGCTACTGCTTTTGCTACGGACTCTCACGATCGCATTCCTTGTCCTGGCCTTCGCCCGCCCGACGCTTACGGGCGATCTCGTCAGTGGCGTCGGCGGTCATGCGAGTTCGTCGGTCGTCCTCGTCATCGACAATTCGCTTTCAATGACGCTGCGAGACGCCGGCGGTGAGTACCTGCGGCAGGCAAAGGACGTCGGAGCCGGGCTCATCGGCGCCCTCCGTTCGGGTGATGAAATCTTCGTCATTCCTACGGCCGGGGAGACGACGACGCAACCTGCAGCGTTTTCGAACAGAAGTCCGGCACTGGATGCCCTCGAATCGATCGAAGCGAGTATCGGATCTCGGACGCTGTCGGCGGCGCTTCAGCGGGCGGCGACGGCCCTGGAACAGGCCGGCCATCTGAACAAGGAGATTTACGTTATCTCGGATCTTCAGAGAAGCGCACTCCGGGACACGTCCCAGGTTCAGTTGCCGGAAGACGTGCGGATCTATCTGCTGCCCGTCGGGGATCGGACCTACACGAACGTGGCCGTCACGAACGTGCAGGTTGAGAGCCGCATCATCGAAGTCGGCCAGCCGATGCGGATTGCGGCGACGCTCGTCAATTACGGCACGGAACGGCTCGACGGCTATGTCGCGAGCGTGTATCTCGAAGGCGACCGCCTGGCGCAGGCGACCGCCGACCTCGCTCCCGGCGTCCCCACGGACGTGCACTTCACGGCGACGCCGCAGCGAAGAGGATGGCTGTCGGGCGTCGTCGAGATAGAGGACGACGCCTTCGAATTCGACAATCGACGCCATTTCACCGCGCACGTGCCCGAGCGACGGCAGATCTTGCTCGTTCAGGGAGAGGGCCAGAGGCTCGAGTTCGTACGATTGGCGCTGTCGCCGGGCCTGAGCAAAGGGCGAGTAGCCTTCGACGTCTCAGAAATGACGGAGAGCCAACTCTCGACGGCCGCGCTGGGTCGTTACGACGCCGTCATCCTCGTCGGGCCGTCGACGCTTTCGAGCGGGGAGATTGCCGCACTCAATCGCTACGTCGTGGCGGGAGGAGGACTCCTCTTTTCACCCGCGGCCGGCGGGTCGGCAGACGATTACAATGCGTTTTTCGACCAGCTCGGAGCGGGGCAATTCCAGGGATTCAGCGGGTCGCTCGATTCAGGCGACGTCATCGCGGCGTTCGAGCGAGTAGACCTCGAACACTCGCTGTTCGAAGGGGTGTTCATGCGCCGGGGACTGCGGGAAAATGGATCGGTCGAGAGCCCGGACGTCTATCATGTCATGAATTACGCACCGAGCTCCGGGGCGGAGCAAACGCTCATAAGCCTGTCGAACGGATTTCCGTTTTTGCAGGAGATCCGTCACGGAGGCGGCGTCGCGTTTCTACTCGCCGTTTCGCCTGATCCACGATGGAGCGATCTACCCGTGCGAGGGCTGTTCGTGCCGCTGGTCTATCGTTCGATGTACTACCTTTCTTCGTCGGAATCGACGGCGGGCGAGCAACTGACCGCGGCGGAGGACGGCGAGCTGCGAATCGCCGGAGTATCGGAAGCGGAGCGACTTCGTCTCGTCGGTCAAGATGGATCCGAGTACGTTCCTGAACAGCGTAGCCTCTTCGGGGCTCTGCTGCTCAGTATCGAGGGGCGTGCGGTCAGCACCCCGGGTATTTACGACGTCCGATCCGACGAGCGACTCATTCGGCGCGTGGCGTCGAACCTGGATACGGCCGAGTCGGACCTCTCATCGTACGGCGACGGCGAGGCACGGGATCGGCTTTCGGAGGCCGTGAACCGTGACGTCAGGATAGTCGATGCGACGGGGCAAGATCCCGGCGAGGTCGTTCTCGCCATCGCCGCTCAGCGTACCGGCCTCGAGCTCTGGAACGTGTTTCTGGTGCTCGCGTTGCTCACACTCGTGGCGGAAATGGTCGTCGCAAGGCAGTGGCGTCCGGAAACGGTTGCAGCCTGATCGACGTGTTCGAATCCACCATGAGACGTACGGCGACTCCATCGAGCTGAGATAGGCACGTAGTTTGCGCTAAAGCCGACGAAATGGACGGGTTATATCTCGTCGACCGATTCGTCCAAGTCCTCCTTGGATCGGCGGTCGCCGGCGCAACCGGCGGCGGCCGTGCGGGTATACATTATAGATAAGGACATTCGTCGTCGCCTCGGTCCGTCTGCTCCGTTTTCAGGCGCCGGTGACGACAACGTCATTTGTTTCATTATCCGTCTGTAGCCTTTGTACGAGCACGAACGTTCTCCTACCGAAAAAGCAATTCTCGTGGGCGTCAGAACGCCCGCTTCCTCGCGTTGGGACGTCGAGGACTCTCTAGACGAACTGGAGCAGCTAGCCGACACCGCCGGAGCGATCGTTTCGGATCGCGTGACGCAGTCACTGGCCAAAATCAATCCGGCAACCTACGTCGGCCGCGGCAAGGTGGACGAGCTCAAACGTCTCGTCTCCACCAGAAAGAGCGACTTGGTCATATTTGATGACGACCTCTCTCCCGTCCAGATTCGAAACCTCGAGAAGGTGCTCGATTGCAAGCTGCTCGATCGATCGGCCCTGATTCTCGACATCTTCGCGACGAGAGCCAAAACTGCGATCGCGAAAACGCAGGTCGAACTGGCGCAATTGGATTACCTGCGCACGCGCCTCACGCGCCAATGGACGCACCTTTCGAGGCAGAAGGGCGGAATCGGAACGAAAGGTCCGGGTGAGACGCAGATTGAGACGGACCGCCGCCTGATCGGTGACCGCATGGCCAGCCTGAAAGTGCGACTCGATCGGATCGATCGTCAGCGGACGACCCAGCGCAAGGGCCGCAATCACTATACTCGTGTGTCGCTAGTCGGATACACCAATGCCGGCAAGTCGACGCTGATGAACGCGCTGGCCGGCGCGAACGTATTTGCTGAGAATCGTTTGTTCGCCACCCTTGATGCCACGACGCGGCTTGTGCCGCTCGACACCAACAAGGAGGCGCTCCTCTCCGACACGGTCGGATTCATTCGAAAACTACCGCACAAGCTCATCGAGAGCTTCAAGAGCACGCTGGACGAGGTGCGCGAGAGCGACGTCCTGCTCCACGTCGTTGACGTTTCACATCCGAGTTTCGAGGACCATATCCAGGTCGTTCGTGAGACGCTCAAGGAACTCGGCGTGCTCGAGAAACCCACCCTTCTCGTCTTCAATAAAATCGACAACGTCGAAGAAACCGGCATTTTCACCGCGCTGCGCGCAGAACACGAAGACGTCGCCTTCGTCTCGGCGATTCGAGGAATAGGCTTTCGGGAATTACGGAAACGCCTATTGGACGTGATAGAGAGGGACTTCGTGGAGCGAATCGTCTACCTGCCCGTGGCAGAGGCAAAAACGATTGCCCACATTCATCGTGTGGCCGACGTCCTCTCAGAGGACTACGCGTACGCAGGGAATGGAGCAGCGAACGTCGAGCCGATTGCGGTCGCACGCCTTCACTTTCGGTGCGCGCGGAAGAATGAGCGCGATCTGGAGCCCGTCCTGGCAAGGTTTTCTGGCTTGAAGACCGTATTGGATTCATAGCGCCGAGACGGCACGTGCTAAAGTAACTGCGCCTCGTGAGCATGACTAGTCCGGTCGTTGAGATCGAACGATTGCGGTTTCAATCCTCCTTTTCAACCGTTCGATCGGTACGATGAGTGTATTGCCTTGCAGATGTGTATACTTCTTTGTAAATCCACGCGTAACGACGAACACGGCTCGCTTCGCCATCCCCCGGCAGACATCTTCACGATTTCGCTTCAGAATGTAACACCATCCGCGAGAACGGCACGCCTATTGCGTCATTCAAACAGTGGTTGGTAGCCTGTAGAACGAAGTAGCACCGGCTTGAATCGAAGCAGTTCTTACGAAGCCAAATGACGATCCGGGATCTCATCAGCAGCGAAGCCTCTCCACTGAAGCGGAGCGATACGGCCGAACACGCCCTCGGGCTACTCATGGAGATGCGCGTCCGTCATCTTCCGGTCGTCGACCGTAACGGCCGATTGGTGGGTGTGATCTCCGAAGATCAGCTACTCGAGCTCGCCTCCGGGCCAGACGCCCGCATCGATAGCCTACTCGGTGCGGAACCGGTGACCGCCGAACCCGACACCCATCTCTTCGACGTCACCAAGACAATGGTCGAGCATGATCTGACCACGCTTCCGATTGCGGAGCGCGACGGAAAGTACGTCGGCCTCGTAAAGCGACACGATATTTTCAATCGTTTTGCGAAGATGCTCTCTACGCAGGAATCCGGGGCGATCGTCGCGCTTGAAGTGGATCCGCGGGACTATTCACTGTCCAAATTGGTCTACACCATCGAGCAAAACGGCGTGAAGATACTTTCGATCGCTTCCGAGACGCCGGACGAGGACGAGGGGAAGATTCGCGTCACTCTAAAATTGAACGTCATGGATGCCACACGAATACGGCACATGCTCGATCACTATGGATACCATGTCGTCGCGACGTTCAGTGACGACGCCAGCGATGAGGATTTGCAGCTCCGGGTCCAGGAGTTCATGCGGTACCTCGAGGTGTGAGCTTTAGAGAGGATGATTTTCTCTCGTTCGAGGCGCCTCCGGAATCGTTGAGGCGCCTTTTTCGTTGATATCGCCCGCTTCGAATTCGCTGATACCGCTACCAGCGCGTACTATGCCTGCCAGGAGCAGGTAGCCATAGTCGTAAACGTCCGGAATCAACGAGGATGACAACACGCGACGTAGAGGAGATAGCCGCCGCAGGATCGATGTCGATGTTGTCGACCTTGTCGATCGCAATCGAGATCGCTACTGCGATGAGCGAACGCCGCCGGGGACGCGACCCTTCGGAGCAGCAAACGATGGACGTGGTGCTGCCTGCCCTCGAGGAGGACGCCGACGACCTTTCGGCACAATTGATCGCCCTTCAGACGAGCGCCGTCGCCGCCGAGCGAGAGGAGACGAACGGCGTGGCTCTCGTACGACACGTTAACGAGCTTCTTCTGCTCGCCGGCATCGCACGTCGTTTGAACGGAATGCACCAGCGTCTGATGAGCCTCTTTCCGGGCGTAAACGAAGAACTGGTCGAGGCTGCACGTCATTTGGCACGGTGCTGCGCGGAGCTGAACGACGTGCAGTACGGCCGCGCCTCGGCGAGGTCGAGCTTCATCGAGAATGCAGTCGCGTTTCTCGACCAGAGTCGAAGGGAGATCAAACTTCTGTCTCTCTAGGGCGTACCTTTTAGGATGCATTATTTACGCCGGCCCGGCTCCTGCCTATCCACCTCAAACGTTACGCCGGTGACGGTCCACGCGTACTGTAATCTCGCATTATGAACGATTTAAGAGAGACCATACTGAACAAGTACGGCGCCGGTAACATCCAGGTGCTCGAGGGTCTCGAGGCCGTCCGCAAACGTCCCGCCATGTATATCGGAGACGTGGGTATTCGCGGCCTCCATCATCTCGTGTACGAGGTCATCGACAATTCAATAGACGAAGCGCTCGGCGGATACTGTGACCGGATCGAGGTGACCATTAACGAGGATGGGTCCGTCACGGTCATCGACAACGGACGCGGCATTCCGGTGGACGAGCATCCTACGATGAAGCGCTCGGCGCTCGAAGTCGTGATGACGACGCTGCACTCCGGCGGCAAGTTCGACAAAGACACGTACAAGGTGTCGGGCGGACTTCACGGCGTGGGCGTTTCGTGCGTAAACGCGCTCGCGTCGCAGTTGGTGGCGACGGTCAAGCGCGACGGCTTCCTGTGGCAACAGAAGTTTGCGTTCGGCAAGCCGCTGGCACCTGTTGAGCGGCTGCGTGAGCTGCACGAGGGTGAAGAGACCGGTACGCAAGTGCAGTTCTGGCCCGATGCGGACGTGTTCCAGGAGACGGAATTCCGATTCGATACGTTGTCCTCCCGTCTGCGGGAGTTGGCGTATCTCAACAAAAACGTCTACGTCTCGATCGAGGACCGTCGGGAGGAAGAAGAGGATTTGCGACGCGAGGACTATCACTTCGAAGGAGGCATCGTCGAATTCGTCGACTACCTCGATGAAACTCGAACCGCCATCCATGAGGAGACGATCTACATCGGCGACGAGGACGCCGACGTTCCCGTGGAGCTGGCGATGCGTTACAACGACGGATATACGGAGAACGTCCTTTCCTTCGTGAACAACATCAACACGCATGAGGGCGGGACGCACGTGTCGGGCTTCCGACGCGCGTTGACGCGGACGCTGAAAGGCTACGCCGAACAGAACAATCTGCTGAAGAATGCGAAGGTAGACCTCGCGGGCGACGATTTTCGCGAGGGCGTCACGGCGGTGCTGTCCATCAAGGTCGCCGAGCCTCAGTTCGAGGGTCAGACGAAGACGAAGCTGGGAAACTCGGAGGTACAGGGCGCCGTCGAGACGCTGGTCAACGAGAAGCTCTCGCGATGGCTTGAGGATCATCCCCGAGAGAGTAGGCTGATCGTCGACAAGGTCGTCCTCGCCGCACAGGCGCGTCTCGCCGCACGGAAGGCGCGCGAGCTCGTCCAGCGCAAGAGCGCCTTCGCAGGCGGCGGCCTTCCCGGCAAGCTGGCCGACTGCGCCTCACGCGATCCGCACGAATCCGAGCTCTATCTCGTAGAGGGCGATTCCGCTGGCGGCTCGGCCAAGCAGGCTCGCGACCGCCATTTCCAGGCCATTCTGCCGCTCCGAGGCAAAATTTTGAACGTGGAAAAGGCGCGCCTTGACCGTATTCTCGAGAACGAGGAAATCAAAAACATGGTAACCGCCCTCGGGACCGGTCTCGCCACGACCGAGGACGAATTCGACATCAACCGCCTCCGCTATCACAAGCTGATTCTGATGACGGACGCCGACGTCGACGGGGCGCACATCCGAACCCTCCTCCTGACCTTCCTTTATCGGCATCTGCGGCCGCTCTTCGAGAAGGGCTTCGTTTACGTGGCCCTCCCTCCGCTGTACCGGCTCCACGCCGGGCGAGACGATCACTACGTCTGGTCGGAGGATGAACTGCAGAACCTGATCAAGTCGTATCGGGAGGACGGCAGGTCGAAGTTTTCTATTCAGCGCTACAAAGGGCTCGGTGAGATGAATCCCGAACAGCTCTGGGAAACGACCATGAATCCGGATACCCGAATGCTGCAGCTCGTCACGGTCGACGATGCGGCCGCCGCGGATCGGATTTTTTCGACGCTCATGGGCGATGCGGTCGAGCCCCGCCGTAAGTTCATCGAGCGGAACGCGAAATACGCTACGATCGACGTGTGAGCGCGTTTGACGCAGACCTTTCGATTGACCTTCAATCTCGAGTGACGAAGAACTAGAGGTGTCGGAGACGATCCCTTCCCACGCCACAGATTGTCCGGACGTATCCATCGTCGTTCCTGTCTTCGACGAGGAGGAGTCGCTACCTGAACTCGCGCGTCAAATCGCTGCAGCGTGCGAAGGGGAGGGGTATTCCTTCGACGTCTGGTTAGTGGATGACGGATCGCGCGACGATTCGTGGCAGGTTATCGAAGCCATCCACGAGGCCGATCCTCGCTTCGCGGGCGTCCGCCTGAGACGGAACTACGGCAAGTCGGCCGCTCTGTCGATCGGTTTCGAGCAGGCGACCGGACGCTACGTCGTCACCATGGACGCCGACCTTCAGGACGATCCGTCGGAGGTCCCCCACCTGCTGGCCGATCTCGATTCCGGCTTCGACCTGGTTTCAGGCTGGAAGAAGCAGCGCCGCGATCCGCTCAACAAGCGGGTACCGAGCAGGTTCTTCAACTACGTCACCCGCAAGATTTCCGGAATCCCACTTCACGATTTCAACTGCGGCTTGAAGGCTTACAGAAAGGGCGTCGTGAAGAACGTTCACGTCTACGGGGAGCTGCATCGGTACATTCCGCTGCTGGCAAAGTGGGAGGGCTACGATCGAATTACGGAGCGCGTCATTCGGCATCGGCCTCGCCAATACGGACGGACGAAATTCGGATTCGATCGCTACATTAAGGGCTTTCTGGACCTTATTTCCGTCCTGTTCCTCACGCGGTTCGCGGCCCGACCGATGCATTTCTTCGGGACGTTCGGCACGTTGGCGTTCATCGCCGGATTTTTGATCTCGCTGTGGATCTCCGTCGACAAGATCGCCTTCGGAAATCCTATCGGTGATCGTCCCCTCCTCCTTCTAGGTGCACTGATGATCGTCGTCGGCGTTCAGATGTTTACGACCGGATTGGTGGGCGAGATGATCATCAAGCGGGAGATGGAAGAGACGAGCTCCTATCAGGTCACGCAGACGCTCTTGCCGGCGTCGTCGCAGTCCAGGGCGGTAAAGCGCGGCGAGCTGGGGACCGAGCGCAAGGTCGGGGTCGAGAACCGTGGCTAAGGTATCGGTATCGCGCGGCCGGCCGCCGGCCCACGGTCGCCTTCGTTTCGTACTCGTCGGTCCGGCGTATCCCTACCGCGGAGGCATTGCACATTTCACCGATTCGATGGCCCGTGGACTGCAGCGCCGCGACCGTGACGTGTCGATCGTGACGTTCAGCCGGCAATATCCGGCCTTTCTATTCCCGGGGAAGTCACAGTTTGAGCGAGAGGAAGGACGCGACGAGGAGGCTGCAAGGCTGATCGATTCGGTCAACCCACGAACGTGGATTGCGGCCGCCCGCCGCATCGCCGCCGCCGCGCCGGACGCCGTGCTCATGCAGTACTGGCTTCCGTTTTTCGCCCCGGCATACGCCACCCTGGCCGGGCGGGTGAAAAAGCAATCGGGCGAAACGCGCATCCTTGCCATCGCGCACAACGTGCTTCCACACGAACGCCGTCCGGGCGATGCAGCCTTGGGGCGCTATTTCCTTCGCCGGTGCGACGGCGTCGCCGCCCTTTCAGCCGCAGTCGCTGAAGATGCTCGCGCCATCTACCCGAAGGGAGACGTCCGTACGCTCGTCCATCCGATCTACGACCATTTCGGCCAGGCGGTGTCTCAAGATGAGGCGCGTGAGCGACTCGGAATCTCAATGGATGCCGAGGTCATGCTCTTCTTCGGATTCGTCCGTGAATACAAAGGACTCCACGTCTTGCTCGACGCGCTGCCGGAGATCGTCGAGGCCAGACCGCGAGCGGTGCTTGTCGTGGCTGGCGAATTTTACGAAGACGAGAGACGATACCAGCGGATCATCCGGTCGCGCGGCCTCGAAGATCGCGTGCATCTGATCAACGATTATGTCCCCGAATCGGACGTACCGGTCTATTTTTCCGCGGCGGACGTGGCCGTCCAGCCATACTTGAGTGCGACCCAGAGCGGCGTAGTTCAAACGGCGTTTCACTTTGATCGTCCGGCGATCGTTACGGACGTCGGCGGATTGGCGGAAGTCGTGCCGCACGGCGAGGCCGGGCTGATCGTCGAGCCGAACGATCCAACCGCCCTGGCGGAGGCGTGTATTCGGTTCTTCTCCGAGGATTTGGCCGGGCGACTCACGGCGGGCGTGCGTCGAGAAAAGGAACGGCACGGCTGGGACCCCTTCCTGGCGGCGATCGAGGAGATGGCGCTAGGCCGCCGGGATGACGACTGCGAGTGAAGACGAGACGTACGGCAATCCTGAACGACGATGCGGCGTCACGCGTACGCACTCCGGCACGAACAGTACGCATCGGCTCGTTTCCGATTCAAAGCAGCGAATCCAATGTTGTACGATCCGATAAAAGATCGGCTGGGGCGGGTCTTCAGCAAGCATCCCGTTTTGCAGAAGTCCTTCTATGCGATGTTGAACGTCGTCTTTCTCAGGGCGTGGTATGTTCGGCGTGAAATCCGACACATCATGGCCTCGTTCCCCGCGCACCGAGAGATTCGCGTGCTGGATGCCGGCACGGGTTTCGGCCAGTACGCCTACTTCATTGCGGCCGAATTCTCGAACGCACGCATTCTGGCCGTGGACGTGAAGCAGGATTACCTCGAGAACGCCAGGCGTTTCGTAGAAAAGACGGCGATGGGTGATCGCGTGAGGTTCGCGAAGGCGGATCTTACGGTTCTCGATCTAGACGATCGATTCGATCTCGTCATTTCCGTGGACGTGATGGAGCACATCGAGGACGATCGTGCCGTGTTCCGGAATTTCGAGCGCGTGCTAAGCCCCGGCGGATACGTCATCATCAATACGCCTTCGGATCAGGGCGGCTCCGGCGTGACGACGTCGGACGAGGAAAGCTTCATCGAGGAGCACGTAAGGCCGGGATATAATCGGGACGATCTTTCGAGAAAGCTGAAAAAGGCCGGGCTCGAAACCACGAAGGCCATCTACACTTACGGGAGGTATGGTTCGACGGCCTGGCGGCTCCTGATCAAGTGGCCGATGCAGATGTTGGCTCGCACGCGCGCATCCATTGCACTTCTACCGATTTACTATGTCGCGGCGCTGCCTGCCGGCAGTCTGCTTAATGCCCTCGACGTACGGGACGAGAACGAGTCGGGTACGGGTCTGCTGGTCGTCGCTCGGAAGCCGCTGTCTTGATTATGCCAATCGAATGACGGAGTCGCACTCGATGCGGTACCGAATTCCAGGACCAACGGGCTACGGCGCGCGAACGACGCCGCGTGATCGATTCAAACTTGGATCTGCCCGCTTCACGCATTATTTTTAGGGGGCATCTCCTAAGGTGACCACTGGCTTCAGTCAGGCCTCGAATAGCGTCCTCGGACGCCGCTCAAGACGATCCGCGGCGACGGCCGAGCCCCGCCGTGGAGGACGCTCACGGGATCCGAGCGAAACAAGCGCCGAGGTCTCTCTGTTATGGCGCCGGGCTCAGTTCGTGCAGCACGTGCATAGGTTCATGTAAAAGAAAGGGCTATATCCGTGCAGACCAAGTATATATTCGTCACGGGAGGAGTTACGTCGTCACTCGGAAAGGGCATCGTCTGCGCTTCTCTCGGGCGCCTGCTTGAAGGCCGCGGACTCCGGGTCACCATTCAGAAGTTCGACCCCTATATCAACGTCGATCCGGGGACGATGAATCCCTACGAGCACGGCGAGGTGTACGTCACGGAAGACGGCGCCGAAACCGACCTGGACCTCGGCCACTACGAGCGCTTTCTCGGCCGACCAACCAGCCAGGCCAATAACGTCACGACCGGACGCGTTTACCTCGAGGTGATCACGAAGGAACGCGCCGGCGCCTATCTCGGCAAGACCGTTCAGGTCGTGCCGCACATCATCGACGAGATCAAGTACTGGATGCTGAAGCTCGGCGAGACGGGCCGATACGACGTGGTCATCACCGAGATCGGCGGAACCGTCGGCGACATCGAAAGCCAGCCGTATCTCGAGGCCATCCGGCAGCTGCGTTACGAAGTCGGGGTTCGCAATACGCTCGACGTTCACCTTACGCTCGTTCCGTACCTCGAAGCGGCCGGCGAATTGAAGACGAAGCCGACGCAGCATTCCGTAAAGACCCTGCTGTCGTATGGATTGCAGCCCGACCTGCTCGTGTGCCGCTCCGAACGGCCGCTGGACGCGGAGCTGCGCCGCAAGATCGCACTCTTCTGCAACGTGGAGCCCCGGGCGGTCATTGCCGCTCTCGACGCCGAATCGATCTACGAAGTCCCGCTCCTATTGAAAGAGGAGGGGATGGACGACATCGTCCTGGAGCGGCTAAGCATTCCGACCGCGGACGAAGGCGATGGCGTAACGATGGAACCGAATCTGGATGAGTGGATCGATTTCCTGAAGAAAATCAAGAACCCCGAGGCAAACGTTCGGATCGGGCTCATCGGGAAGTACGTCGAGCATCAGGATGCATACAAGTCGATCACCGAAAGCTTCATTCTGGCAGGTGCCGCGAACGGAGTCCAGGTCGATCTCCAGTATATCCTTTCGGACGACGTCGCGGAGGATAACGTGGACGAACGACTCGGTGACGTCGCGGGGATCGTCGTCGCGCCCGGCTTCGGGGACCGTGGAATCGAGGGGAAGCTGATCGCGGCGCAATACGCCCGGGAGAACGACGTGCCCTTTTTCGGCATCTGCCTCGGAATGCAGTGTGCGGTCGTGGAGTTCGCGCGAAACGTCTGCGGGTGGCCGGACGCGCATTCCACGGAATTCGATCCCGATACGCCGCATCCGGTGATCGACATCATGGAGGAACAAAAGCGGATCACCGACAAAGGTGGCACGATGCGGCTCGGTGCATATGATTGTGCGCTGATCGAAGGCTCCCGAGCACGCGAGATCTACGGCGTGCCCGAGGTGTCCGAGCGGCACCGGCATCGCTACGAGGTGAACAACGTGCTTCGCTACAAACTTCTCGAGAACGGCATGCAGTTCACCGGCATCAATCCGGGACGCGACCTCGTCGAGATCATCGAGCTGCGAGACCACCGGTACTTCGTCGGCGTGCAATTTCACCCCGAGTATAAAAGCGCAATCGGTCGCCCGCATCCGCTTTTCAAGGCGTTCGTCGCAGCCAGCGTTTCGTTCGCGCGCGAGAGGGACATGATAGAATCGCCCCGGCCGCCGCGGCGTCGTAAAATCGTTCAGCTCGCCTCCGCGAAGATGTAATCGGGGATCGTTCGCACCCGCCGATGAGGCGTCCCCTAACGACGTGCACTCTTCAACGACGAGAGCGCCAGGCCCGCGAAGACGGCGGCTGCGAAGGTCAGCCACCCTCTGTTCTTCGACGCCCAAAGTTCCGAGCTGAATTCACGCGACCGGTCATCGAAGGCGCCGTGGGCCCCATGATCGCCGGGCACCGGCGCCCACAGGTTGTCGCGCCGATCCGGATCCTCCCGCTCGTCGCGCATCTGGCTTTCATAGCCGTTAGAGGCGAGGTAGCGGTCGGCCAGGCCGGGCATCAGCTTGTTTCCGATTATCGTCGCGGCGGCGGGCGCGCCCACGAATAGTTCGCGGCGGCGGTGATGGGCCGCATACACGATGGCGTCGGCCGCGACTTCAGGCTGGTAGATGGGCGCCACCGGTTGTGCCTTTCTCGGTAGTTTCGACTTCACCCAGCTGAATTGAGGCGTGTTTAGCGCCGGGAGCTGCACCATCGTGACGTGGACGCGGCTGCCCTTGTGCAGCAGCTCCGCGCGGATGGATTCGAACATGCCCTGAATTGCATGCTTGCCTCCGCAATACGCCGACTGAAGGGGGATTCCCCGATAGGCGAGCGCCGACCCCACCAGGACGATCGTTCCGTGATCGCGCGGCACCATGCGCTTCAATGCCGCACGCGTTCCGTTTACCGTGCCGTGATAAACGACGTCGGTGACCCGTTCGTATTCGTCCGGCTCGACGTCCAGAAACTCGGCGAAGACGGAGGTCATCGCGTTGTTGATCCAGACGTCGATTGGCCCGAACGCGTTTTCAATTGATTCGGCGGCTGCCTCTACTTGATCCACCTCCGTCACGTCGGTTCGGGCGATGAACCCTTTGCCGCCGAGGGCCTCCACGTCGCGCTTTGCCGCCTCCAGACCGTCCAGTCCACGGGCCAGCAGCCCGATGCGTGCACCCTGTTTCGCGAACGCACGGGCCGTCGCCCGACCGACGCCGGCCGTGGCGCCGGTGATGACCACCACTTCGTTGCGTCGATCCATTCTCGATTCAGCCATCTCGTCGATCCATTGATCAGAGAAAAAATACGGCACCCGTCGCGGAGCCGACCTCGAACTGTAACGCACGACGTCAAGCAAAGACGACACGCCGCCTCGTCGCCACGCAACGTCGTCGTGAATTTTCCAGCCGCCGGCTTTCGCCCCTCATTTCCCCACCTAATTCCGCTCCTTCGAAAAAATATCGTCCAGTACCGCCCATACACATATAGTTGACATAATTAAGTAACCACAGTAACCCAATTTTTATGACCGAAATAGCTTGACATTCGTGCGAAATACACTACCTTAATACATCGGTGGGGAAAAGTGGGGAACTTACCCATTCACCCCACGTGAGTAGCGTCGCCCGACAAAGAATGCACGTTCATTCGGATTTCGAATGAGGAGCCGGATGGGCAGGCCTCCGCACTCGGGTCGACGAGAGGTAGTAGCTGTGTCTTTGGCTTAATGGCAAGCTTCAAGGGACAGGCCGAATACTCTGTGGACAGCAAGGGTCGTGTCGCGATCCCGGCCAAGATGAGAAGCGCCCTGGCCCCTGAGGCAAAGAACAGTTTCATCATCACACGTGGTTTTGAGAAGTGCATCACGCTCTTTCCCCTGAATGAATGGGAGCGAAAAGAGAAACAGATTGCATCGCTCAACACCTACCGATCCGAGGCACGAGATTTCGTGCGAATGATCATGATGTGGGCGGACGAGGTGACGTTGGATGGCCAGGGCCGAATTTCTATACCGAAGCCGCTGATGGAATTTGCCGAAGTCCAGGAGACTGCATTGATAATCGGCTCGATGGACCACATTGAAATTTGGGATCCGAAGGCCTTTGGAGCCTGGCAGCAAGGACGCGGGTCGGATTATGCGACCCTGGCCGAGCGAGTCCTGGGCATGTAGTAGTCCGGTCCTCGAGTCGGCCGGAACGTCCGATCTCCGCGCAAGCGGACGTGGGCGCTTGAAATGGAAAATACGGGTGAAGGTCAGCCACGGAAGTACGGGTCAAGCTTTCACACCCCTGTTCTTTATAAAGCTGTAATTGAAGGAATTGTAACCGAATCCGGCGGCGTGTACGTCGATGCCACTCTGGGTGGGGGTGGCCACAGTGCTGCACTGTTAGACGTCTTATCACCGAGAGGCAGGGTGGTTGGCATCGATCAAGATGTCGAGGCGCTCGAAGCAGCTCGCAGCCTACTCGCCGCCGATATTGAGCGCGGGCGGTTCTATGCCCTACGGGGCAACTTCGAGCACCTCGAGCACTTGCTCGCGGAGGTGGACGTGACGCAGGTCGACGGTCTCTTACTCGACCTCGGCGTCTCGTCGCATCAGCTCGATACCGCCGAGCGCGGATTCAGTTATCTCTCCGATGCGGAACTCGACATGCGGATGGACCCTCATGCCGGGTTATCGGCCCACGAGGTCGTTAATACGTGGGATTGGAGGGATCTGAAGGATCTACTGTCCACCTATGGTGAGGAGCCGCGATCCGGGCGCATCGCTCGCGCGATCGAGGGCGCGCGGCCTCTGGCGACGACGGGACAGCTGGCGGATCTGATCCGGCAGCACGTACCGACCCGGGAGGAGGTCAAATCCCTCTCCCGCGTCTTTCAGGCCCTGCGAATCGCGGTCAACCGCGAAATCGAGGTGCTTGAGCGCGCATTGGAAGCTTCGGTCCGCGTAGTCCGTCCGGGAGGACGGGTCGCCGTGATCAGCTACCATTCATTGGAGGATCGACGGGTCAAGCGGTTTTTCCGATTCGGCAACTTTAGCGGAGAGCCGGTGCGCGATCTCTACGGCAATCTACAGACGCCGTGGAGAGAACTGACGAGAAGGCCCATCCAACCCGACGAGACAGAGATAAGGGCGAATCCGAGGGCACGCAGTGCGCGGCTTCGCATAGCGGAACGCATCCATTCGCCGGACACGGCGGGACGGCTGCCGCCTTGAGAAGCATTGCAGGCTGGGAAATGGAGAGCGACGCAGCATATTCTGACGGAAATTCGATGGAAGTACCAGTTGAAATCAACGGCAGGGTCATCGAGTGGTTGTCGTCCATGGGATATCCCGTGGCCGGCATGCCCCAGGAGTTGATGCACAGCATACTAGTGCGAGAAGCGCGGCAATGGCAGATGACGCCATCCAAGCTTACGGCATTAATAAACGAAGGAGCCAAGCAGCCCGTCGCGGCAGGCGCAGAATCGCGCAACGCCGCACGGGAGAGTCAACCACAACGCCGCTCGACGAGGTTCATAGGCGCACACGGTTGAGGCCGGGCTCCGTCACATCTCGCACTGAATTTGAGGAGTACGTGCGTAATGGCGGTGGCACGAACAGGAAATAGGCAGTATAGCGTCCGGAAACCCAGAGCTCCGCGTCGGACTGGGCAAACGGCGCCGTCCTCGAACGTGCGTCGCAACGGCCAATCCGAAGCACTTCCCGGCTGGAGCGATCTGGCCAAATCAAATCACCACGCACGAGGCGGCGCCCGTGGATCCGCATTCCTGGAGGCCATCCCCACGACCCGGTTTGCCCTGCTCATCGCCGCACTGGCAATCCTTTTCACGGCGTACGTCGGTCACGTTCACGCCACGCAGGATCTGTTAGCGGACGTCCAGCAAATGCGCCGCGAAAATCTCCAGTTACACCTTAAATACAATCGACTTAAAGGCGACTTCGACCGGATGGTCGGGCCGGGCGTGATTTACGAGCGGGCTCGCCGGCTCGGACTCGTCGAGGACCCGCGTTATGGTCCGACGATCGAGATCGACCGATGAGCTGGACGCATCACACGCGATACGGTAGAGTACGGGTTGCCGCCTTAAGCAAAGGGCCGCGTGGAACCGAAAGATCAAATACTGGCGCGAATGTACGTAGTGCTCACCCTGATGAGCATCGCGCCGCTGTTGATCGTCTTTCAGGTTCTTCGCATCCATTTGTCCGAAGGCGATGAGTTGCGCGAGCAGGGTGAGCGGCAGGCCAGTTCGTTTGTCACGATACCCGCGGTCCGTGGTGCGATCGTCGACAGAAACGAGCGGATGCTGGCGGTCAACACGGCACGCTACGATCTGGCGCTCGACCCGACGGTCTCCGGTTTTCGAAACGTAGAATCATCGTTCTTTGAAAGATTGTCAAAGCTGACTGGACAGCCTGCGGCGACCTTCAGACGGAAGGTCGCGCGGCGCAAGAGTCCGCAGTACGTCTTCCTGCTTCGTGGAATTACCGAACGACAGAAAGAGACGATCGAGTCGTGGAAGGTGCCGGGAATCCTTCTCGATCCGACCTTCGCGCGGCGGTACAATTACGGTCCGACGGCTGCACACGTGCTGGGATACGTTAGTGCGGACGGTCTGGGTCTGTCGGGACTCGAACTGCAATATGAATCGCAGTTGCACGGCATCGACGGGCAGCGGGCGATAAAGCGAGACCGACTCGGACACATCAAGGCGTACGTTCAGGGAAAGGTCGTCGAGCCGAAGCACGGCGAAACGCTCGTCCTCACGCTCGACCTCATTCGGCAGACGGTGCTGGAAGAGGAGCTCGCGAGAGGCGTCGCCGAAGCGGGCGCGGCATGGGGCTCGGCCGTTGCGCTGGACCCGAACACGGGTGCCGTCCTGGCCATGGCGAACGTGCCCACCTACGATCCGAATAGGCCGACGTCGTACGGCGTCGGCGCTCGTCGAAATCGCGCGATCACCGACCGGCTGGAACCCGGTTCGACGTTCAAGCTCGTCGCCGCGGCGGCGGCGATCGAACAGGGCCTAATCGCCATGGAGGACTCGATCGAAACGGGCGACGGTTGGGCCGTGATACACGGGCGCACACTGCACGACACCCGCGCACATCGAACCATTACGTTCAACGACGTGATCGCTCTCTCGAGCAACGTGGGCACGGCGAAAGTCGTTTCGAACATGAAACCCGGAACGCTCTATCAGTACGCTCGGAATCTCGGATTCGGTCATCCCTCGTGGATCGACCTTCCCGGAGAGGTCCCCGGGCGCCTGAAACGGCCCGATTCCTGGAGCGGCACGACGCTGACGTCCGTGAGCATCGGCTACGAGGTCGAGGTTACTCCGCTTCAATTGGCCGCTGCGTATGCCGCGCTGGCCAACGGTGGTCTTCTCGTGCAGCCTTACGTCGTATCCGAGCGACGCGACATTACCGGTCACGTTACGTGGCGCGCGCGCCAGGATTCCGTGCGGCGAGCCTTCCGCGCACAAACGGCGCGGACGCTGCTTCCGGCATTCGAAAGCGCAGTCCGGGAGGGAACCGCTACGAAAGCGAACGTCGAAGGCTTGCCCATCGCAGGTAAGACGGGCACGGCACGAAAGGTCATGGACGGATCGTACGCGCCGGGGGCTTATCGGGCGTCCTTCGTGGGATTCTTCCCGGCTGACGATCCGGCGGTCGTACTGGCCATCGTGATCGATGAGCCACGCGCGGTCCAGTACGGCGGATCCGTTGCCGCGCCCATTTTTCAGCGCGTCGCGCAGCGATGGATCGCCACGTTTCCGGACGTAGCGCGGCAGAGCTCGCCCGCGGCAACGCTGCCGGACGCGTCGGAGTTCGCGGTTCCGGACGTTCGCGGTCGGCCCACCGCGATCGCCGAACGAACGTTACGGTCCTCGGGTTTTCGTGCGCGGATTCGCTCCGACGAAGGATTCTTTCGACCTGTCGCCGGCCAGCACCCGGCGCCCGGCGAGCCGGCTCGGCCCTCCGAGAGGATCGGTCTCATTACGTCGGATAGTACGGCGATCGAAGCGGGCCGCATGCCCGACGTGCGTGGACTCAGTAGTCGCCACGCATTGCTCTGGCTGAGAGAACTCGGAATAGATGCAAAACTGGAAGGTCTGGGCATCGTCCACTGGCAGATGCCCGCGCCGGGGCAGCCTCTTCGTGGTCGAGCCGTTATCCGTGCTCAGTGAAGGGCGCGAGAACATGCGACGATCTGGATACGCCGTGAGCGGGCCCTGCAATGATCCCGTTAACAACGCTGGATTGCGGCAGACCCCACGTCGAGCGAGCGAATGATTCCATTGCGTACTCTGGTACGACGCCTGGAGCAAGCAGGCATCGTTCTCGAGCGAACCGGAGGCTTTGACGACCTGACGATCGATCATCTGGCAAATGACAGCCGGAAGGTCGGACCTAACGGACTTTTCGTGGCCATCAGCGGAGTTCAAGCTGACGGCCATGCGTTCATTGACAAGGCTGTTAAAAACGGAGCTATCGCCGTCGTGTGCGAAGCGATGCCGGGGAACCTCGAAGTTCGGTTTCCCGGCGTCGCATTCGTGCACGTCTCAAACGCGCGTGCGGCGCTCGCGATACTGGGATCCGCCTTTTACGGCGACCCTTCGCACGCCCTGACGATGATCGGCGTCACCGGCACCAACGGTAAGACGACCGTCACCTTCCTGATTCACCACGTCCTTACGCACCTCGGCCGGCGAGCCGGGCTCATCGGAACGGTCGACGTCCGAATCGCGGATCGCGTTCTAGAGACGGAACTCACCACGCCCGACGCGCTCGACGTCCAGAAGTTGTTCAGGGCGATGGTCGAGGACGGCTGCTCGGAATGCGTGATGGAAGTGTCGTCTCATGCGCTCGATCAAGATCGAGCGGCATGCATCAACTTCGACGCGGCCGTGTTTACGAATCTCTCTCGCGACCATCTCGACTACCATCACACGGAAGCGGCGTACCTCGGCGCGAAGAAGAAATTATTTGATAGTCTCGGCCCTCGAGCAGTTGCCGTATACAATGTCGACGATCCTTCCGGTGCCCTGATGGTGGCTGATACGCCGGCCGTGAAACGCTCATACGGTCTTGCGAACGAAGCGTCCGTTCGAGTCGAGATCGTGGAGAATCGTATCGACGGCTTGCGCCTGCGGCTCGACGGAGATCCGCGGGAATTCCGCCTCGCCGGTCGCTTCAACGCGTACAACATAGCGGCTGCCTATGCGGTGTTGACCGCCCTGGGCTTCGGCCGCGCGGAGACGCTCGAGGCGCTCGCGTCCGCACCTCCCGTTCCCGGACGATTCGAACTCATTCGGTCGGAAAACGGTAAGGTCGCCATCGTCGATTACGCGCATACGCCGGACGCGCTCGAGAACGTGCTTCAAACGATCGTGGCGACGAAGGCCGGCACGACCTTGCTCTGGTGTGTGTTCGGATGCGGCGGCGATCGAGACCGCGAAAAGCGTCCCATGATGGGCGCCGTGGCAGAACGCTATGCAGATCGGATTTTAATAACGAGCGACAACCCACGGACGGAGGACCCCGGCGCAATCATGAATGACGTACGTAGCGGATTTGGCGATCCGGAACGGGCGGTACTCATCGCGGACCGGCGTTCCGCGATTCGCGAGGCCGTCGCTCACAGCGCGCCGGGCGACGTTATCCTCGTGGCCGGAAAGGGCCATGAAACGTACCAGATCGTCGGAACCGAGAAGGTGCCCTTCGACGACCGTGAGGTCGTGCGGGAGGCCTTTCGTGACGCGATAGAATAACACCTACGTCTTCCACCTCCCGAGGCTACGCGTTCGGACATGCTCTACTACCTGATCGACACGCTGGAGCAACTCTATCAGCCCCCAGGCTTTCAGGTCATTCGATACATCACGGTTCGAGCGACGCTGGCCGCCATCACCGCCCTGTTCATCTCGTTATTCATTGGGCGGTACATCATCAACTGGCTGAGCCGGAAGCAGCTCGGAGAGCGCGTACGCGAGGGCGAAACGGCCGGCGTCGTGAGCCACGCCCATAAGGCGGGGACGCCCACGATGGGCGGCATCATCATCCTCCTTTCGATCCTTACGTCGACGCTGCTCTGGGGCGCGGTCGGCGAGATTTACGTGATACTCGCCGTTCTTGCCATTGCCTGGATGGGCCTCTTCGGATTTCTCGACGACTACATCAAGACGGTCAAGAAGAGAAAAGACGGCCTTCCTCCGAAGGTAAAGCTCGTCGGCCAGATCGCACTCGGGATACTGATCGGATCGGTGCTGTACTTCTTTCCCCTTTTCGAGCCGTATCACACGCTAACGTACATGCCGTTTCTGAAGGAGAAGTCGATAGACTACAACGTCGTGCGCTACTTCGTCGACGACCTCGACCTCGGATTTATCGTCTACATTCCCATCGTCGTCTTTATCATCACCGCGGTTTCGAACGCAGTGAATCTGACCGACGGATTGGACGGGTTGACTGCGGGGGTCACGGCGTTCGTGGCGGGCGGGCTCGTAATTCTGTGTTACGTAACAGGCAACTTCGTCCTCGCCGAATTTCTTGACGTGATCTATCTGCCCGGTACGGGTGAACTGGCCGTGTTCGCCGCCGCGATGACGGCGGCCTGCTTCGGCTTTCTCTGGTACAACGGATATCCCGCGACCGTCTTTATGGGCGATACGGGTTCGCTCGCGCTGGGAGCCGCGGTCGGAGTGCTCATGCTCATGATCCGACAGGAGCTTTTGCTGCCCATGCTGGGCGCCGTCTACTTCATCGAGGCGCTCTCGGTGATCGTTCAGACGGGCTATTTCAAGTACACGAAACGGCGAACGGGGGTAGGCAAGCGCATTTTTTTGATGGCGCCCCTTCATCATCATTTTGAAGCGCGCGGTACGCACGAGGCCAAGATCGTCACGCGATTCTGGATTGTGACCGCCGTGATGGTCGTGGCAACCCTGCTGACGTTGAGGATTCGTTGAGGCGAAGAAAATAGGGGTCCAACCATGAAGCCCGACGAAGTCATCTCCAAGCGGATCTCGGTCGTGGGTGCCGCCCGCAGCGGGCTGGCCGTGGCCGAGATGTTGGCCCGGGCCGGGGCGGACGTGTTCGTTACGGATTCGAAGGACGTCGATGAGCGAACACGGGGCCGGCTTGACGAATGGAACGTGCCTTTCGAGACGGGCGGCCATTCGGAGCGTGCGTTCGAAACCGACGTCATGGTCGTCAGTCCGGGCGTGCCGTCGTCGGCCCCGGTCGTTCGCGGCGCCCTCGAGCATGGAATTCCTGTTTACTCCGAAATCGAGGCGGCTTCCTGGTTCTGCAGCGCCCCGATCGTGGCGATCACCGGATCGAACGGCAAGACGACGACGACGACCCTCGCCGGCCATATTCTGCGGTGCGGAGGCCGTCGAGTGCACGTCGGGGGAAACATCGGCAACGCATTCTCTACGTTCGTCTTGAGCGTGCGGCCGTCCGACGTCGTGGTGCTCGAAGTGTCGAGCTTTCAACTCGACCACGTGGCCTCTTTCAGACCGTACGTCAGTGTGCTGCTGAACGTCACGCCGGACCATCTCGACCGTTACGACCAGGATTTCGAGAAGTACGCCCGGAGCAAATTCCGAATTTTTGAAAATCAGCTCGGCGACGACGCCTTCGTCTACAATGAAGATGATCCCGTCGTGTGCGATCGGGCGCGGCACTTGGCCGAGGCCCCGATCAGGCCGCACATGCTGGGGATAAGTCTGGATAGTGAGGTGGAGGCAGGCGCCTTCGTTCGCGAAGGCGATCTGATCCTGCGATTCAACAATCAAGAGGAGGTACTCATGCGAGCGGAAGAGCTATCCCTGCGCGGCCGGCACAATCTGTATGATTCTCTGGCGGCGGCCGTAGCGGCGCGAGTGATGGA
>CAZMXY010000010.1:0-26267 GCA_964570345.1 uncultured Rhodothermales bacterium
CCGAAGAGGCGCTCGAAAATACGTCTCGACACGACACCCTCTCGCCGGGATCGGGGTGGACGGCGCAGCAGGTTCCGCTCGGGCGGCTCGAAAGCGAGCGCCACGTCCTGAAGGCCGTTCGTCACGAGGTTGATCCAGAGAATCTGTGCGGCGATAAAGGGCAGCGGCCATCCGAGGAGGATGCTCGCCGTAATCGCCATAATTTCGCCGACCGCCGTGGAGAGCAGGAAGAACGTGACCTTGCGGATGTTGGAGAAGACGACCCGCCCCTCTTCCACGGCAGCCGTGATGGTGGCGAAATTGTCGTCAGCGAGCACCAGGTCCGACGCCTCGCGGGCGACGTCCGTCCCGGATTTGCCCATGGCGATGCCGAGGTGGGCGGCTCTCAGGGCCGGTGCGTCGTTTACGCCGTCCCCCGTGACGGCGACGACGTGGTCCTGCGCTTTCAGCAGATTGACGATCCGCAGTTTGTGCTCGGGCGCCACGCGTGCATAAATGTTGACGCGGTCTACGACGACGGCGAGCTCGTCGTCCGACATTTCATTGAGGCGTTCACCCTCCAGCGCTCCGTTCCTCGAGCCGTTCAGGCCGAGCTGTCGTCCGACTGCGGAGGCGGTCTCCACGTGGTCCCCCGTGAGCATGATGACGCGAATGCCCGCCGCGTGAGCATCCCGGACCGCATCCAGTGCTTCCGGCCGGACGGGATCTTGCATGCCCTGCAGTCCGACGAGCGTGAATCCGCCTTTTAGAGCCTCCCTGTCGATACGATCACTTGCATAGGATCGATATGCCATCGCAAGAACGCGCAGACCCTCGCCTGCGAGTTTCGAGGCGGCGCTGCGAACGAGATCGGGATCGAGGTCGACCTCGCCCGAATCGAGGAGTTGCCGTTTGCACCGGGAAAGAATCACCTCCGGTGCGCCCTTCAGAAAAAGGAGCGGGCCGGAGGGTCCGTCATTCAGCGTCGCCATCAGGCGCTCTTCGGATTCAAACGGCACGATATCGCGCTCGGCGCACTCATGTCGAAGCTCCTTTACCGCAAGGCCGCCTTTTGCTGCGGCCGCATACAGAGCCAGTTCCGTCGGATCTCCGATCGGAGCATCACCAGTGAGGAAGTGCGGATCGGCCTCATTCGCGAGCAGCCCGGCGAGCAAGGTCATGTAAAGGGGCCCTTCCCGTAGCCGGCCGACGGCGCTTCCATCCTTTTGAATTTCGCCGTGGGGCTCGTAGCCGGTTCCGGTCACGTCGTAGCGTTCACCTCCGGCCCAGATGCTCGAAACGGTCATCTCGTTCTGCGTAAGCGTACCGGTCTTGTCGGACCCGATGACGGTGGCGCTGCCGAGCGTCTCGACGGCCGGCAGTGAACGGATGATGGCGTTACGCCGCGCCATTCGTCGAATACCGACTGCAAACGTTATAGTGAGCACGACCGGCAGCCCCTCCGGTATGCCGGACACCGCCATGGCTATCGCGACGAGCAGTATTTCGGCCGGCGGCATTGCCCTTGCGATGCCGATGACGGCGACCACCAGCGAAAGCACGATGACGGCGATCGCAATCTGCTTACCGAAGACGATCATCCGTTCCTGAAGCGGAGTGGCGGTCTCTCCCACTTTGCGGATCGCGGTCGCGATGCGTCCGAGTTCGGTTGACGTGCCGGTGCGCGCGACATATCCCCATCCGCGACCGCGTGTCACGACGGTTCCGGCGAAGGCCATATTGAATTGATCACCAGGAACGCGCGTCTCCCCGTCGAGCGTCTCGGTCGACTTGTGCACGGGGAGCGACTCGCCCGTGAGTGCGGATTCATCGATATGAAGGTCCTGCGTGCGGAAGAGCCGGAGATCGGCCGGAACACGAGAACCAGAGATCAGCATGACGACGTCGCCGGGCACGAGGTCTCGACTCGCGATCTCCTTCGGCGCGGATGCACGGATGACTTCGCATTTGGGCGCGCTGAGGTCGGCCAAAGCGCGCATGGCCCGTTGTGCCCGACGTTCCTGAGTGAATCCGATCGCGGCGTTGATGAGAACGACCACGAGAATGACGCCCGTGTCAATAAAGTCCTGAAGCCCCAACGTGACGATCGCGGCGACGAGGAGGATGTAAATGAGCGGATCGGCGAACTGATGCCCTAGCGTTTTCCACCACGGCGTCTCCTTCTCGCGCTCGATTTCATTCGGACCGTAGAGATCGAATCGTCGCGCGGCTTCCTCAGGCTCGAGGCCCGCGGGCGAGGAGCGAAGCAGCCGCTCCGTCTCATCGACGTCCACCATATGCCAGCGCCATCCCGACACATGGTTCAACATCGTACTGCCGACGATTTCGCTACTCCGACCTTCTATCATACTCCCTCGTTGGGCTGTCCTCACCGGTGATTCTGGATGTCTCTGCAAGGTGAGCTGACGCCTCTACTAGATTCCGATGTCTCTTCAGTTTGAGCCGGCGAAGGTTAAGCTACGATCTGCAAAAAATGGTAGCCGGGAATCTCCCACTGCCCCTGTCGGGCAATGCCGTACTGCATGCGCTACCGCATCTCACTGAATGCGAATGCGGGTTTCTCCTACACGTCAGCAGAGGCAGTCCCCGTCATTCTTCCATCCGGCCGAAATAGATATTGCGTTCGCTGCCCGGACACTCGGAATGAGAGCGTCGATCAGGCGGCATGATAAAAAGGGCACTTGACGACTACACAGCCACGGAGCAAGCCATGATCAAGAGGATATTGGTAGCGCTCGATCCGGATCAAGATACTCCGGTCGCGACGCAGTACGCTGCGGAGATTGCACGCCGTTCGGATGCGAAGGTCAGCGGATTGGCCGTCATCGACACGAATCGCATCGCTGCGGAGATTGGTCCGGGCGGGGCCGTAGGGGCCCTGTACTACATGGAAAACACGCGCAAGCGAATGATCGACGAGGCACGAGAGACGGCCGGTACACTTGTCGGCTCGTTCGACGAGACGCTCGAGCAGGCGCATGTACCGCATGAAGAGCACGTAAAGGAGGGCTCTCCCGTTGAACAGGTGCTCGACGAGCTCCGGTACAGCGATCTGCTCGTCATCGGGCGCACGCCACACTTCTTCTACAATCGTCCTGAGCGGAAGACGAACACGTTGGCGCGCATTGTGAAACACAGCATAGTCCCGAGCCTCATTGTAGCCGAAAAGTTCACGCCCATCCGTCACGTCCTGATTGCATACGATGGCAGTGATCCGTCAGCACGTACGCTGCAGCGATTTGCACAGCTCCAACCATTCGGGACTGAGCTGATCGTCGAGGTGGTTCACGTACGCACGGGTGAATCCATTCGGAAACCGGGGCTTTCCGACGTTCTTCTAGAGGGGGCGAGCCGTTATCTCGGTGCGCACGGCTTCGAACGCATTCGCCATTCCGGAATGGACGGCGAAAAGCCTGCATCCGCGTTAATGGACTATGCCCATAGCATGAACGCCAATCTGATCGTCGCCGGGGCGCACTCGGTGTCCGCTGTTCGTCGCGTGGCGTTCGGATCTACCACGCACGAGCTAGTCGCGAAGTGCACGGTGCCGATGTTCGTGTTCAATTAGGCACAGGACGGAAGTCGAGAACTCAGCTGGAATACTACCGACTGAGGGCATTGATCGTACTTCGATAAACGGTTCTTTCGAAGCGATCCGGCGATCAGACGACGACACGGAGAAGATAATGCTACGTATTCGAAACGTCCTATATCCTACCGACTTTTCGCCCTGTGCGGAAGCGGCGTTTCCGTATGCGCTGCAACTGACGCGGAGGCACAATGCGACCCTACACGTGATGCACGTTGCACCGCTTCTTGGGCTCCACCCGAATCCACCCACGTTCGACTCACCCGCAGCCGAAAGGGCCGCCCGTCAGGATCAGCAGACGGAAGCCGAGCAGCGGATGAACGCTATTCTTCGCGCGTACGATGTCGAAGATGTGGACGCGCGCCGCGTTTATAGTCGGGGCGTCTCGCCCGGCTCGACACTGATTGCGTATTCGGAGGCCAGCGAGATCGATCTGATCGTGATTGGCAGCCACGGGCGCACTGGGATGCGACGTCTGCTGCTTGGAAGCGTGGCTGAGGAGTTGATCCGGCACGCCTCGTGCCCAGTGCTCGTGGTGCGAACCCTTACGGAGCCCGCAATGAGTCCGCCATCCGATCGGCGCCTGCTCGTCCCGTTCGACTTCTCATCGTCTGCGGAGCTTGCACTTCGATATGCACACGAGCTTGGCGAAGAATACGATACGGCGATCGACGTACTTCACGTGATTGATCCGGGTACCCACGTCGAGGCTTACGTAAAAGAGGTGTCGGAGCGCGGTCGAATGCTGGAGCAACTGAGGCTCGAAGCACATCGCGCCCTGGAGAAAATTGACGCCGAGCTTGGTGGGCCGTCCGTCCGCGCCGCATATCACGTATCCGTTGGCTTTCCACCGAAGGAGATCGTGGAATTCGCCCATGAGAACGACTCGGCCATGATCGTTCTGTCGAGTCACGGTCGAACCGGGAAAAACTCCATCTTTATCGGAAGCGTCGCAGAGCACGTCGTTCGTCACGCACCCTGCCCGGTATTCCTCGCTCGTCCGTTCGGCAAGTCCCTCATTGCTGATGCGCGGGTCGATCCGGATGGCGGTGCCGCGCTTGCCGGCAGAAACTAGAAGACGTCGAACGACACCGTGTAACTCGTATACAATGAGCCAAATTCGCCCTGCAAGAGCGTTAACGCGCGGACTCAGTATGAAAGAGGCGCCGGCCATAGCTCCAGCCGACTTACTCGACTTCCTATCTCAGCCGTCATCCTATCCACATGGGCCGGAAAGCGTCGACCTCATTCAGACCCATGCCTCGTACGTGGTGCTTGCCGGTCAGTACGTCTTTAAAGTGAAGAAGCCCGTCGACCTTGGCTTCCTCGATTTTTCGACGCTGGAAAAGCGGCGACACTTTTGCGAAGAAGAGGTCCGGCTGAATCGTCGCCTCTGTGCACGTATTTATCAGGGCGTAATACCGATCCGCTGGAATGAGGGTCGGATGTGCATCGGTGACGCCGGCGAAGTGGTCGAATATGCTGTAAAAATGCATCGGCTCGAGGCCGGCCGCTTTTTGACCGATCTGATCACCGAGGATGCAGATTCGGCGCTTCTCGATCCGGTAGTTGACGTGCTCGCTGCGTTTTACAGGAATCAGCACCCAAGTCCCGAGGTGACGTATTGGGGACATACCGGCAAGCTCCGCATTAGCACGGATGAAAATTTTCGGCAGACGGCGGAGTTTGTCGGCGAGATCATTCCTTCTCCGGCCTACGACGCGATTCAGGTTTTTACGGAACGATTCTACGAGAAAGGCGAGGATCTTTTTGAGCGTCGCTGTCGAGACGGGTACATTCTCGACTGTCACGGCGACTTGCGGGCGGAACACATCCATCTCTCTCCTCGAGGCGTGTGTATCTACGACTGCATCGAATTCAACGAACGGTTTCGGTATGTCGACGTGGCGAACGACGTGGCTTTTCTGGCGATGGACCTTGATTTTCTGGGCCGGCCGCAAATGGCACGGTACTTTTTAGACCGGATCTCCGAACGAACGAACGATCTGGAGCTCCCACGGCTCACGGACTTCTACAAGTGCTACAGAGCCTATGTGCGAGGAAAGGTGGAATGTCTGCGGTCCGGCGAAGCAGAGGTCCGGGAGGACGAGCGTGAGGAAGGTCGCGATCGGGCCAGGCGATACGTTCAACTGGCTCTCCGCTACGCCGTCATCGGCTCCGCGCCCTCCGTTATCGTCGTTATTGGCGGCGTGGGTACGGGAAAGAGTACGCAGGCGCGGCTGCTTTCTACCCTTCTCGGCGTCGAGGCGTTTTCGTCCGACAAGCTGCGAAAGGAAATTGCAGGATTACCCGTGTTTGAAAGGGGTGACGAGGCCGCTCGCAGGCGGCTCTACAGCGGCGAAAGGACCGTCGAAACCTATGCGGCACTACACGAGTGCGCGCTCGCAAGTACGGCGCGGGGCTGTTCCGCCATCCTCGATGCCACCTTCGGGCAGGCAGCCCAGCGCGCTCGATTACGCGATGCCCTGAGTCGTTCAGGCGTTCCGCTGCACTTCATCGAACTTCAGGCGACCGAGGAGACGATTCGTGCGCGCCTTGCGCGGCGCAGCGTGAGCCGACAAGAAATGTCTGATGCCAGAATCGAAGACCTTGAGATGCTTCAGTCGCAGTATGAGCGGCCTGATCCCGAGGAGTCCGACGTCATTCACGTTTCAACGGAGGCAGGTCGAGAGGCAACTACGACACGCGTGCTGAACCTGCTGATACAATCACGTGCGGATTTCTAGTCGAGATTCCGCGCCATCCGGATTCCTTCCGGATCGGAATGCCGTGCGGTAAATCGAATGAGGTAACTGCCGGGCGGATTCTCCTGCAAGGGAGATCCTGAACGGCGTGCGAGGCCGGCTCTAAACAACGGTATCCAAGTAGGTGTACAGAGTATACAATCAGATTGGCAAATCGAAGATTACCCGAACCAGCTTCAGACATGGAAGACCAGGTTGACGAGTTCGGGGTGAGAGAAGCCTACGGATTCAGGAGAGCGTTCGTAATCGGACGTGATGGTAAGGCGCGGGAATACATTGCCGAAGCTCTTCGCCGTCGCGGCTGCACCCTGAGCCTGTTCGAACAGGTCGGGGTCGCCGAAGCCGCACTAAAGGCTGAGGGGCCGGATCTCATCGTCATAAGTGAAACCGATGAGTCCATGCTGGCCTTCTGCCGCAGAGTTCGAACGAGTATGCCGAACGAAGCGGTAACCGTTCTTGCGGCCGTCCCGGCCAAGGATCAGGACCTTTTACCCGACGTCGTGGACGCCGGCGTCGACGACTATTTTCTCGTGCCGCTGCAGGTCAGCCGGTTCAATGCACGTCTCGATCTGGCATTTCAGAGGGCTACCGATAAGATCGAGCGCTCGCGTGTAGCGCACGAGCTCGCCGTGCGGATGAAACAGCAGGGCCTCGTAGCGGAGTTGGGTCAAATGGCGTTGGCCGGTGCGGGCCTACCGGATATTTCTGATCGGGCCGCAGGAACCGTTGCCGAGGCCCTGGGCGTCGAGTACACCAGGGTGCTCGCCTTCCTACCGGAAGAAGGCGTGCTCCGCATGACGGCCGGAAGAGGATGGAAGCCCGAAAGCCTGGTGGATCAGGTTGAAGTGCCGGCAGACGAGCGGTGGCAGGCAGGGTATACGCTGCTGTCCTCGGAGCCCGTTATCACTCTCGACGCGATCGAGGAGGGTCGCTTCGACGTCATCCCAATGCTGGTCGATCATGGCGTGACGAGTAGTATCAGCGTGGCGATTCCGGGAACAAAGAAACCGTACGGCGTCCTCAGCGCGCATACGGAGAGACGGCGTACGTTCAGTCCGGACGACATTTCATTCATGCAGCTTGCGGCGAATGTCATCGCCGCGGTCGCTGAGCACGAGCAAGGTGCCGCCATGCTCGGTCGGTCGGAAGCCCGTGCCGATCGCCTGGCCGCCGTAGCGAGCCGAACGATTAACGGCGTCATCATAACAGATGCGGCTCGCCGCATCGAGTGGGTCAACGAGGGCTTCACGCGGATCACCGGCTATACGCTGGACGAAGTCCGCGGAAAGGTACCGGGAGACTTCCTGCAGGGGACGGAAACCGATGCGGAGACGATCGCCTACATCCGTGAGCAGCTTTCGAAGGACGAGGGCTTTACGACGGAGATCGTCAACTATCGTAAGTCCGGCGAGAAGTACTGGGTTCGCATCGAAGTACAGCCGCTGCTCGATGAGGCAGGTCGTCTTACCGGGTATATGGCGATTGAGACCGACGTGACCGAACAGCGCGCCGCCGAGCAGGCCCTGCGTGAAAGCGAGGCCCGTTCCCGTGCCATCCTCGAGACGACGGTCGACGCGATCATCACCATCGACGTGCACGGCAGGGTGGAATCGTTCAATTCGGCAGCCGAGCGGATCTTTCAGTACACTGCCGGCGAAGTCATTGGCAGGAACGTGAAAATGTTGATGCCGTCTCCGTATTTCGAGGAGCACGACGGCTACCTGTCGAGCTATCTCGAAACGGGCCGGCGAAAAATAATTGGTATCGGACGAGAGGTTACCGGTCTGCGTAAGGATAGCTCGACATTTCCTATGGAACTCGCGGTAAGCGACGTGCGGCTGGGCGATCGAACGATCTTTACGGGGATTATTCGCGACATCTCGGATCGCAGGAGGCTGGAGAACGAAATTCTGGAAATCAGCGAGCAGGAGCGTCGTCGAATCGGACAAGATCTGCACGACGGGCTGGGCCAGATGCTGACGGGTATCAGCCTCATCAGTAAGAACTTGGAACGAAGACTGCGCGACTCCGGTGCCCGTGAGGCCGACGCGGCGGCTGAGATCACCGAGTTGATGAAGGAGGCCGACCAGCACGCACGCAGTCTCGCGCGTGGCCTTGTCCCAGTCGAACTTGACGGAAACGGCCTCTCGTCCGCACTCCACCGGCTCGTGGCTCAGGCAAGTCGCCTCTTTTCGATCCACTGTTCGTTCGAACACGTCGGATCCCCTCATCTCGAGGACAATACCGTGGCCACGCACCTGTATCGCATAGCACAGGAGGCCGTGAGCAACGCCGTGAAGCACGGGATGGCTAATCGGGTCGCCGTCACGCTGGCTACGGGCCATGATCGTGTCCGCCTTCGAATCCACGACAACGGGTCGGGATTTCCCGATTCGATGAACGAGTCGCAGGGTATGGGCGTCCGGATCATGCATTATCGAGCCCGAATCATCGGGGGCACATTGGATATCCGTGACCACGCCGACGGCGGGGCCGTGGTCACGTGCACCTTGCGCCGCAATTTTGAGAGCGGGACCTCGGGTTCCCATTCGCCCATGAGACCGGTCATTGCGTCATGACAAAGATCCTCTTGGTAGACGACCACCCCCTGATGCGAAAAGGTCTTGCGCTCACGTTGGAGACGGAGCCGGACTTCCGCGTCGTTGGCCAGGCGGCATCCGCCGAAGAAGCGCTGGATGAAGTAGAGAAGGTCAAGCCCGACCTGGCAGTCGTCGACGTATCGCTGCCCGGCATGAGCGGCGTGGAACTGATCAAACACCTGCAGGCCGTTCAGCCGGACCTTCTTATCCTCGTGGTCTCCCGCCACGACGAATCGCTCTACGCCGAACGCGTGATCCGCGCCGGTGCGCGCGGCTACGTAATGAAGCTCGAAGCGGACGAAGTGATCGTCAAGGCCGTCCGACACGTCATCGCCGGCGGTGTATACGTAAGCGACGACGTCAAAGAACGACTGGTTTTGAGCATGATGTCGGGCCAAACGGTCGGTCAGACGCCGCTCGAACTGCTCAGTGATCGCGAGCTGGAGGTATTCGAGCTGACAGGCCAGGGATTGGGTACGCGCGACATCGCTGAGCGCTTGCACCTCTCCGCGAAGACCGTGGAATCGTACCGAGCGCGCATAAAGACGAAGCTTAATCTGAACACCGCCGCCGAGCTCATGCAGCACGCTGTGCAGTGGGTGGACAGCGAGCGAACGAGCTGAGCGCCAGGCAACGGTGGAGGCGTGAATACGCTTCTATCGCTTGGGCAGGGTTTGTCGTTTGGATTGCAGGGCCGGTGCCGAGTCGTACCGGCCCTCGTCGTTTGTGCATCGTGAGCATTTCCCCTACAGAGCCATATCGGCTTCCATTACGCGCTCGCACAGGGATCGATGTCATCGGCCGAGCACGCCAGGGAGTAAACTGTGCCCAACACGTTCCCGAGATATGAAGCGGGCACGCCCGCTCAAAATAGAATTTGAGGTAACGACATGACAGTACATACAACCCTTTTAGGCCTGGCCTTGCTGGCACTCGTCACGACGACAGGGTTTACCGACGACACGAGCTCGACACGGTACACGTTTACCGAAGCGAGCGAGATGCGTGTGGAAGGCACCTCGACGATTCACGGCTGGGTAGCCGAAGTCGGATCGATCACCGGGGGTATGGAGATCACCGGCAGGAGCGGAATGCTCGAGGGCGGCACGATTGTGAAGGGCAGCCTGGCCATACCTGTTGCAGGCCTGGACACCGACAACGGCACCATGAACAAAAAGATGCGGGCGGCCCTCAAAGCCGAATCGCACGAGAAGATCTCGTATGAATTAGTGAGCGCCGTGCTGACGGAAACACCGAGCCGAAGCTCATTCCGGATCCTCGCCAGAGGCAAGCTGACGCTTGCAGGCGTGCAGAAGCCGGTCGAGATCACGCTTAATGGGGAAGACCTGGGCGGCGGTGCTCTCCGGCTTAAAGGCAGCTACACGCTGCAAATGAGCGATTTTGGAATAAAGCCGCCGACGGCCATGCTGGGCACGATGAAGACCGGAGACGAAGTCACTATCCACTTCGATCTCGTAGCCGCCAAGGAGTCCGCGTAGACGTCCGCGCATCCGAACGAACCGGAATTACGGCACGCGACGCGTAAGAAGCGAATCATGAAGACGATCGATTTAATTGCTCTGTTCATCGCCGCTTTCCTCGCCCTGCCCGGACAGAGCGGTGCGCAGGCCGTGGCTCAAGACCCCGCTCTGGAGAGATACACGCTCGCGACGAATAGCCGTCTCACCATCGAGGGTACCTCGACGGTCGATGCGTTCGTGTGCGAGTCGTCGATATCCCGCGAGTCGATCCGCGAGCCGGACGAATCGCCGGCGGCTCAACGCGGCGCGCGGGTCGTGTCGGGTGAAACCGGGATAGCATTGGTCGTGCCCGTCGAGTCGTTCGATTGTGGAAAGGCGCGTATGAACCGCGATATGTATGCGGCACTGCGTGCATCTACACATCCAAACATATCGTTTCGCCTGGACGACGTAGAGGTCGCTAGGTCCCCGGCCACGGAAGATCACGAGTTTGAGCTGCGCGTGGCCGGCAGGTTGAGCCTCGCCGGTGCCGAGCGAGACGTCGTCGTGAATGCGCTTGGATCCAAACTGCCGGACGGCCGCGTGAGGGCTCGAGGTGCAGTAACCTTGCTGATGAGCGATTTCGGCGTCTCACCACCCTCCGCCTTGCTGGGTCTGGTTCGCGCCCACGACCGAATCAAAGTCGCCTTCGATCTCTTCGGCATCCACGACCCGGCGTCTCACGCCAGTCGGTAGGTCGACGGAGTTTCCCCTACACGACGGACGCAGGTTTACCCGCAATGAAGTAGGGGTCCGCGCCGTCAATTGGCATTCCGCAGGTGTCGTTAATTACACCCATAGGCTTACGGAGCACCATCAGCGAGATGCGACACCGAACGCCCTGAACCAGAACCCAATCATCCTTTAGCCTTACGGTTACGTCATCATGAAAAGAACACTAATCTCCCTCACGGCCCTGCTTGTGGTATCGGCCATGTCGATGCCGGCACTCGCCCAGAAAATCGATCTGGGACTGCAGAGCTCCATCGTTTACCAGGCGATCGATCAATCGAACAGCTCGGGTACGTTGGACGAACTCGCGCCCGGCTTCCAGAACGCTGTCGGCAACATCACTATTCGCGCCGAGCTCTTTGAGGGCGGAGACGTCGGTGTGGACATGTTCCTGTCGTCGAAACATCATGAAGAGATGTACGGCTATCAAGGCTACTTCCTGATGAGCCAGCTTCCAGGTTGGATGCAACTGGGTGCATTCAATGATTTCTACGCTGAGCACATCGAAGTTAAAGGCGGTCAGTTCACCCTTGGCTACGGCGATGGACACCTGTACCAGTCGATCAACGGCGACGTTTTAAACAACGAGCTCATTGGCAATCCTGTCGTTCGGCCCGCGCTCACGACTCTCGGAGCCGAGGCGACGTTCAAAATGGGACCGACCAGCCTGCTCGCCGGCTTTTCAAACGGAACGACGAGCGGCACCACGGCCCCGGGCAAGGGCGTTGCCGTCCACGGTAAACTGACGGTCGAGCCGATTCAGATGCTGCGCGTCTCACTCTCCGGATTCCGCGTTGACCATTCCGGCAACGGGACCGGATACAATCCAGTGCTGGGAAGATCGGAAGGCGTGAAATCATACCTCTATCAAGGGGGAGATCGCGCCGGGTCCCGCTACGGCGTCTGGGGCAGCGACGACGGGGGCGAGATGTTCCTCGGCAAAGGCCAGGACGAGACGGCGCTCCAGCTGGATGCACGCCTGGATCTCGGACGAGTGCTGCTCTACGGCGCGGCCGGCTACGACCGCGATGCCGACGTCAACGGTCTCTCGCACGGCGCCGACGGCATTATCGGCACGGACGACGACGCAGATAACGGCAATCCGGTCGAAGCGTGGACCTATTACATGGGCACAGCCCGCGTAAACGTCACGAATTGGCTCTATCTCGCCGGACGCTACAGCATCGCCGACGCCAATAAGATCCAGTTCTTCGACACGCAGACGCAGTCGATCGCCGACCGCCAGGCGGGCACCGCCCGGCGTGCCCAGATCGGAGCCGGATTCCGGCTGTACGACGGCGTCGTCGTAAAGGCGGAGTACGTCCAACAGACGACGAGCGGTTTCTCCGAAGGCTATCGAAATGGGGGCACCGACCTCGGTCTCAATCCCGAATTCAAGGGCTTTGCGCTGGAGACGGCGGTTCGGTTCTAAACGACCGCCTGCATGCGGCGTGCCTGGAATCCCGGACGGGCTCCGGGCACGCCGAGCCGGCGGCATCGGAACGCTCAGAGACGATCATACCCCGTTCCACGAATAGCATCTTGACGAAGCCATGAATGAGCCATCCGACAAATTGCGCTCGATTGGGGCTATCCGGCACGCTGGCAGTGTTAGGACAGCCATGCATCACCGAACCGACGACAGGGAAGAAATAGTTGCCCAAACTCTACGGAGCCCGTGCTCCGGTACGATCATGCTGAACGTAAAACGCATTCTTTTCCCGAGCGACTACACCGCATGCGCGGAGTGCGCGTTCTCGCATGCCGCCCACCTGGCCGGACGGTTCGACGCCGATCTGCACGTCGTGCAGGCCCTGACCGGGCGTGAGCCCGACAAAGCCAACGACAGCGGCCACCCATTTCGGCACGACGGCCTTGCAGGTATGCCGCACGGTGAGAGATCTCAGGATCGGGTCGGTGCGCACCAGATCGCCGACGTCCGGCTCATCCACGCACAGGTTCAAGCTGAGACGGCCTCAGCGGCCATACTGGACTACGCGAAAGGCCACGACGTCGACCTGATCGTGATGGGGACGCACGGCCGGCACGGCCTGGATCATCTCATCAACGGGAGTGTCGCGGAAGAGGTCGTACGAATGGCCAGATGCCCTGTACTCACGCTAAGGGATTGCAAGGGCGTCGTACGCCGTCCGCAAATCCGACGCATTCTCGTGCCCATAGATTTCTCCGATCAAACACATGCGGCGCTGGCCTACGCGCGAGAATTGGCGCGGATGTATGAAGCACGAGTTGACTTGCTGCACGTCGTCGAAGAAGCCGTTCTGTCGCATGTCTACGGGCTCGACCTCGTTTCCGACGCCGTGAACGACGTAGAAGCAGATACGAGGCAGGCCTTGGAGAACCTGATGATTTCCGATATCGGTAATCTTTTCGGCGGAGCCGTACACGTGGTGGTCGGCCAACCGGCACAATCGATAGCTCGCTTCGCCGAACAGATCGACACTGATCTCATCGTCATTTTCTCGCACGGTCGCACCGGTATGCGTCGATTCGTCATGGGAAGCGTCGCCGAATCGGTCGTTCGAACGGCGCCATGCCCGGTGTTTACCGTGAAGACATTCGGCAAGCCCATCCTGAAACAGCCGATCGAGAGCGCCGCAACGGCCATCAAGAATGGACGGCGCGCCCCGCTTCCCTATACACCATCGACCTAACCCAGAGAAGGCTGTCACCATGTACGAGATGCGCGAAGAGCCCTGGTCGGTGTCTGACGAGCGGTTTCCCCGGGAAGCCGTCAGATCCGAGCAACTTAAGTATCTACTAAACTACGCAGTCCTTGCGCCGTCCGTCTACAATACACAGCCCTGGCTATTCAAGGTTACGGGTGCCGAAGTGGCCATGTACGTGGATCGTGCCAGAGCGATGCCTGTGACGGATCCGCTGGGTCGAAACCTAGTCATCAGCTGCGGTGCCGCACTGTTCCACCTGCGAATCGCGATTCGGCACTTTGGATATGTACCCGTCGTGCGCACTTTTCCTGACCTGGACGTAGCGAACTTGCTCGCATTCGTCCGGTTTGGTGAGCGACGAAAGGCCGCACCGGAGGAATGCAGATTGTTTGAGGCGATTAGCAGCCGCCGTACCATTCGATCCGGATTTCGCAGGAAAGTCGTCCCCGCAGATTTATTGCACGTTCTCCAGCGGGCGGCGGCGAAAGAGGGAGCACATTTAACTATCGTCCGCGAACCATCCGAACAACGGTTCCTGATCGATGCCATCCGAGAGGCATCCGAGTTTCGTCATTTAGACGGTCCGTCGCGTCTGGAAATCGAAAAGTGGACTCGCGCCTCGCCCGCCGAGCGGACAAACGGCGGTGTGCAACGCCCGGCGATGCCCACGGTCGGTACCCGACCCCGTCGATCCGGACGGCGAGGACTTGATCAGGAGAAGTTTGGCGCGGGTGATAAGGAGTCAGAAACAGGCGAACCTCCGTTTGTGGTACTCGCCACGACGGGCGACAACATGGCGTCCTGGTTGTCGGCTGGGCAGGCCCTCGGGCGGGTGCTTCTTACGGCAGCCGCACACGGTCTCAGCGCATCATTTTTGAGTCAAGCCCTGGGTATTGACCACCTCCGCGCGAGCGTGCGTTCCCTCATCGGAGACGAGCTGCAGCCGCAGCTAATCCTCAGAATCGGATACGGCGCACCGGGACCGGAAAGACGAACGAGCCGCCTGCCTGTCGACGTCGTCGCATCGGACGAGTAATGCCGCACATGAACAAGCAGGTGTGTCCCAAACACGATCATCAAGAGGAACGAGAGTGGCCGCTTACTATTTTTCGAATCGCGTCGCGATGCCGTTCGATCAGGCTGAGATTCGCGTCCGGGAAGAGCTGAAGAAGGAAGGATTTGGTGTTCTGACGGAGATTGACGTCAGCCGGACTTTCAAAGAAAAGTTGGACGTCGAATTCCGGCCATATAAGATTTTGGGCGCCTGCAATCCGAGCTTCGCTCACCAGGCTCTCTCGTCGGAGGATAAGGTGGGGACTATGCTGCCCTGTAACGTCATTCTTCAGAAAACCGCTGATGCAGAGACTGAGGTCGCAGCCGTTGATCCCCAAGCTTCCATGCAGGCTATCGAGAACGAAGAACTTGCAATCATCGCGCGTGAAGTTGCGACGCGTCTTCGAAGTGTGATCGAACGAATTTAGGGCGACCGCCTACGCGGTGGGTGGGAGTTCAAGCGGCTCCGGCTGAACTCCGAGCGAGCATACCGCACCGTTCGATACGGAGGACCTCGCGCGGATCGACGAACGTGCGCATCGCGTGCCCTTAACCCATCACCTTTCGATACGCGGCGCGAAGATCCGGCTGTGCTCGACCATGATGCACCGGTTTTTGACGTACGTCAGCCCGGTCTCCCGGGCTAGCCGTTCAGCCTCCGGGCTCGACACACCTAGTTGCGTCCAGATCACCGGCTTGTGGCCGGTTCGGTCCGCACGCTGAACGGCGATCTCGACCATCTTCGCCGTGTGCCGCGGATTGCGGAAAATCGTCACGACGTCGATGTCTACGTCGTCCGGGATCGCGAGAAGATCGGGGTAGCATGTATCCGAATCGCACTCCGCGTGATTCGGATTGACGGGGATCGTACGGAAGCCCTGCTCCTTCAGATACCTGTAGATCGCGTAGCTCGCGCGAGAGGGTCGGTTCGAACAGCCGACGACGGCTACCGTGGATGCCGACGCGAGGATGGTTTTGATCTCGTCTGACGTATTTACCGTGGCTGTCTGCATGGCGGCGCGGAATCATTCGTCGGATAATTTTGAAGCTGGTACGAGTGCGTCCTCGACGCGGTTCGCCGCCGAACAATATCTTCGAAGGAGACGTACCTCTCTGTCACCACGCAGGGCCCCTCGGCGGCGCGATCGATCGACACGCGGCCGACCTCGCCGTCCAAACCAACCGTTCGAGATCAATCGGATTCATGGCAGATTATCCGTTCGCGGAAATAGAGAAGAAGTGGCAGCGGTTCTGGGAAGAAAACAAGACGTTTCGTACCCCTGACGAGCCCGTTCCCGATCGGGAGAAGTTTTACGTGCTTGACATGTTTCCCTATCCCAGCGGCGCAGGATTGCACGTAGGACATCCGGAAGGCTACACGGCTACGGACATCGTCGCGCGGTACAAGCGGATGAAGGGTTTCAACGTGCTCCATCCGATGGGATGGGACGCGTTCGGCCTTCCGGCCGAGCAATACGCCCTGAAGACGAATACCAACCCGCGGACGACGACCGACGCTAACGTCGATCGGTTTCGCGCACAGCTCAAGTCGCTCGGTTTCTCCTACGACTGGGACCGCGAAGTGAATACGACCGAGCCGAACTACTTCAAGTGGACGCAGTGGATCTTCCTGAAGCTTTACGAAAAGGGCCTGGCCTATCAGAGCGACGTGCCGGTGTGGTGGTGCCCCGAGCTGGGCACGACCCTGGCGAATGAAGAGGTCATCGACGGAAGATCGGAGATCGGCGGATACGAATGCGTGCGAAAGCCGTTGCGCCAGTGGATGCTGCGCATCACGAAGTACGCCGAGCGCCTGCTGGAGGGTCTGGATGAGATGGACTGGCCCGAGAGCACGAAGGAAATGCAGCGCAACTGGATCGGACGATCCGAGGGTGCGGACGTCGACTTCCGAATTTTCGGACACCCGGAACGAACGATCCGGGTATTCACGACGAGACCCGATACGCTTTTCGGTGCGACTTACATGGTCCTCGCGCCCGAGCACACGCTCGTCAAGCAGGTTACTACGGCGGATCACGTCGACGAAGTGCGCGCTTACGTCGAACAGGCGGCGCGGAAGAGCGATCTCGAGCGGGCGGAGCTTCAGAGAGAGAAGACAGGCGTCTTTACGGGCGGCTTCGCCGTGAATCCCGTGAACGGTGAGAAGATACCGATCTGGATCGCGGACTACGTATTGATCTCCTACGGCACCGGCGCGATCATGGCCGTGCCCGCGCACGACGAGCGCGACTACGAATTCGCGCGCAAGTACGATTTGCCGATCCGGGAGGTCGTCTCCGGAGGAAATGTCTCGGTGGAGGCTTACACGGGCGAAGGGACCCTCGTGAATTCCTCGAGTGCGGATCGTGAGATCCCCGGTATCGCTCGCAAAGGCGTATCCCTGAACGGGCTAAGCGTCGACGAGGCTAAAGTCGCGATTACGAACTGGCTCGAGAAGCAGGGTCAGGGCCGGTACCGCGTCAACTACAAGCTGCGTGACTGGCTCTTCAGCCGCCAGCGATACTGGGGCGAGCCGTTTCCAATCATTTTCGTAGATGACGAACCGAAGCCGTTGCCCGAGAGCGAACTGCCCGTCACCCTGCCCGACGTCGAGGAATTCAAGCCGAGCGGAAGCGCGGAAGGTCCGCTGGCTGCCGTCGAAGACTGGGTCAACACGGTCGATCTCGAGTCCGGAAAGCCGGCGCGCCGCGAGACGAATACGATGCCGCAGTGGGCGGGCTCCTGCTGGTACTATCTGCGGTTTGTCGATCCGACGAACGACGAACGTCTGGTCGATCCGGAAAAAGAGAAGTACTGGTTGCCGGTCGATTTGTACGTCGGCGGCTCCGAGCACGCGGTGTTGCATCTACTCTATGCACGGTTCTGGCACAAGGTCCTGTACGACGTCGGGGTCGTCTCGACGCCTGAACCTTTCGGTAAGTTGATTCACCAGGGAATGATCCTTGGCGAAATGGAGTACACGGTCTACGTAAAGGTGGACGGCACTGCGGTTTCAGCCGAACACGTCGTCGACGGCGTAACGACCGCTGGCGAGGCGGTGGAGGGCGAGCGCGTGGACGAATCGGAGGTCGAGAAGAAAGGCGATTTTTTCGTGCTGCGTCGGAACCCGTCGGTTCGGGTCGATGCGAGGGCGTACAAGATGAGCAAGAGTCGCGGCAACGTGATTACCCCGGATGACGTGGTGGATCGCTATGGAGCCGACTCGCTGCGTCTCTATGAAATGTTCATGGGGCCGCTCGAGCAAGTGAAGCCCTGGTCAATGCACGGGGTGGAAGGCGTGCATCGATTTCTGAACCGAGTCTGGAGGCTGCTCGTCGATACGACCTCCGGAGGCGATATTTCCGAAGGCGCCGAGTACCGACGGCGCGATGCAGTACGCGACGTCGAGCCCTCCAGCGATCAGCTGCTCGCGCTGCATCAAGCGATCGACAAGGTGACGGCCGACATCGAAGGCCTGCGGTTCAACACTGCGATTGCGGCCATGATGGAGTTCGTCAATGCCGCCAACAAATGGGACGTCGTACCCCTTGCGGTTGCGCGGCCCTTCGTGCTGATCCTCAGCCCGTTTGCACCCCACCTCGCAGAAGAATTATGGCAGGTTCTGGGCGCCACTAAATCCCTGGCCTACGAAGAATGGCCAGCCGTAATCGAGGAGTATCTCGAGGAAGACGAAGTTGAAATCGCCGTCCAGGTCAACGGTAAAGTCCGCGGCTCCGTGCTCGTGTCGCCGAATGCGTCGAAGGACGCCGTGTTGGAGGCCGCACGCGCGGACGACAACGTTTCGCGCTACCTGATCAACGGTAACGTGCGACGTGAGATCTATGTCCCCGGACGCATCGTCAACTTCGTAGTGAATTGAGATTGCCGGCGTGATCGATGCACTCGACGTCCTTGCCCTCGCCGCTCATCCGGATGACGTAGAGCTGTGTGCCGGTGGTACCATGTGTCTGCTGTCCGCTCAAGGTCGTCGCACGGGCGTCGTCGATTTAACGCGAGGCGAGCTGGGCTCACGGGGTACCCCCGAACAGCGTGCGAAGGAATCGGCCGACGCATCCGCCGTCATGGGCCTCGCCGCGCGGGAAAACCTCGGCATTCCCGACGGTCGGATCGAAAACACCCGAGAGAATCAACTAAGAGTCATTCGCACCATCCGCCGATATCGACCACACGTCGTCTTGATAAGCTCGCTCGAATGCCGACATCCCGACCACGGTGACAGTGCCCGCCTTGCCATTGACGCCCTATTCTACTCCGGCCTTCGCAAGATCGAAACGCGTGACGAGCTGATCGGAGACGCAGCGCAGGAGGCGTGGAGGCCCCATCACGTGCTCCACTACATGCAGATGGTCGAATTCGAGCCGACGTTCGTAGTCGACGTCAGCTCCGTCTGGAACGAACGCCTTCAGGCCTTGCGCGCGTTCAGGTCACAGTTTTACAATCCCGGCTATCAACCCTCGGAGCAGGAGCCTGAGACGTTCGTCTCTAACGAAGGCTTTTTCAATTGGGTGGAAGCCCGTGCGCGAACGTACGGTCATAAGATTGGCGCCGAATACGGCGAGCCGTTCTTGTACCGGCAGGGTCCGGTAGGAGTGCAGGATCTCTTCCAGGTACTGAGTCGCGAGAAGACGTTTCGCTGACGTGTCGCACGATTCGACGGGCTAGGATCGTCGCGCAGGATCCTCGAGATAGGCTCGAATGCAATACTCGTGCAGCGTCTTCGCTATCGCGCGATGTGACGTGGTGGTGTGATCTCTTCCCGTCGCCCATCGGGATAGATTGCATGCGAGCAACTCGGCGGCGTCCATGCTCAAAGAGAGCAGCAAGCCGAGCGGCATTGCCATTTCCTGAAACCTCACGATCCTACCGGTGAACAGCGTGTGCGTCCTGAGCGACGATCGCGTACGCTCCGAATCGGTGTAAAGCAGCAGGTGACTCTCTTGGCCTGATTCGGCCATCAAGTTCCGCACGACCAGAGAGCGGCCGTTCCTTTCATGGACCACTTCATAAACGGATGGGATGGACCGGAGCATGCCTTCAATGACGGTCGCTTGCTCAGTTGAGTCCGTGCTGTTTAGCGCGAATTCATAGAGCGGCCACTCACCGTCGTGAAGCCCGTTGTAGACGACGTACTCCGCCGCGATCTGTACGGCGTCACCGTAATCGAGGGGCTCGAGCAGCGCTAATCCCGAGCGTCTTTCCACCGCGTACACAAGTGGGAGCGGATAGCTCGAGAGGATGCGTGACATGACGGAATCCGCGATCCGTCGGCGTTTGCGAAATATGGCCGACGTTCCGATTTCGACGTGCGACCACCGATCGTGCAGCCACGACTCATCGACCAGGGTCTTAGATTGATTCTCGAGCGAAACGAGCGCAGACGCGACGTCCGTCTCGCTCTGCTCGCCAACGGCTGACGAAAAAATGTATCCTAGATTTCCCGGGACTACGTGATCGATGCCCATCCGTTATTGCTTCTCGTCCGTATAGTGGCAGGTGTGCCCTCACTTACGGACGGATGGGCTCCCGACGTGCAACAAAACTGGCGACCGGATGCCGGAGACCCGATCGAAATCAAAAAAGTCTTTCTGCTCGTACCGTGAAATTCCGCCCTAAGCCGAAGGCTTCTACTGGTGCACCTAAGCTAAAGAATATCAGCGGGCTATTTGTTCTATGTGGAAAGGTTGTGTGAAAAAAACGTCATTTTCGACGCATTTAAGCCCATTCTCCCTTACCTCGCAGTCTGTTTGGCGCATGCAAACGAGCCCAGACGTCTCCATAAGTCCGTCGCACGCACGCTCGTCGTGCGCTTGGGGGCGGCTATAGAGGCACTAGTGAAGGCCGCATGGTCGTCGCGGTAGAGAACGGAGCCCTAGCTCTTGTAACGGTAGACGATGCGACCTTTCGTGAGATCGTAAGGCGACATCTCGATGTCGACTCGGTCGCCCGGGATGATGCGGATAAAAAACTTTCTCATCTTGCCGGAAAGTAGACCGAGGACCTCATGCCCATTGTCCAACTCAACTCGAAATTGGGCGTTTGGAAGCGCGTCCGTGACGACCCCTTCCTGTTTGATGGGTTCTTGCTTAGCCATATGTATGATCTTGCGCCTCAGCGCATTTATGAGAAGGTCACCCGGGCGATCAAGCGGCACGCCGCGGGTTTTCGCAGGTAGACCAATAATACGCGGCTCGTACGCCACTTGGTCCGCAATTTCGGCAACCCCTTCGTGGGGAGCACGAAGCTCTGGTCGATTCCATCCTCCATTCATTCATCAATCAGGCGCATCGTGGACCCGATAACACAGGGCGTGCTCGGAGCCGCCGCCGCTCAGTCCGTGGTCGGACGACGTCTCGAAAGGGCCTGGCTGATCGGTCTCGTAGGAGGCGTTCTACCGGATGCCGACGTCCTCTTGCAAAGCGTGGAGGATCCGTTGCTGGCGATCGAGTACCACCGGCAGTTCACCCACGCCCTCGCATTCATCCCGGTGGGAGGACTGATTGCGGCACTGCCCTGGATCCTACGAAGCCGCCATCGAGAGCAATGGCGGCTGATTCTCACCGCAGCGACCATCGCCTACGCGACACACGGACTACTCGACGCGTGCACCACTTATGGGACACGACTTTTCTGGCCGTTCTCGTCATATCGAGTGGCCCTGAGCTGGATTTCTATCGTCGATCCGATCTTCACGACCTCGCTGCTGATCGGCGTCATCTGGTCCGCTCGAAACCGCACTCGAAGGCCGGCAGTCATCGCGATCGGCGTCTGCCTGCTCTACCTCCTCGTCGGTGCACTACAGCGAGAGCGAGCGCTTCATGCCCAGAACCGTATCGCGGACATGCGAGCGCACGCGCGCGAAAAGTCCGACGCCTTTCCCACGATCGGCAATCATCTCGTTTGGCGATCCCTTTACCAGGCCGGAGACAGCCTTTTCGCGGACCGAATTAGAATCCCGTGGGTCGGAACGCCGCAGTGGACGCAAGGATCGTCCGTGGCCCTCGCGAAGGCGCTTCCTCCTCACGCGCAGACCGATCCTCGAGTACGTCGAGACTTCGAGCGCTTCCGACGATTTTCTGCCGGTTGGGTTGCCCGCGATCCGGCCGATTCGACCGTCTTTGGCGATGCCCGCTATTCGCTGAGAACGGAGGCATTCGAGCCGATCTGGGGTGTACGCTTTCATCCCGGCGAATCCGTTCCCACCGAATGGGTGGATCGAACCAGGGATCGATCCCTTCCTCTGAGGACCCTGTGGGCTGAGATCCGGGGGACGGATCCGGCGTACCGACCGGTTCCACCCGGCCGATGAGCAACCGTCGTGCAATTTCCGAATCTTGCCGCCCGTCGCTCCGTCCTATACATTGCCGACCCGTCGACCGGGAAGATCAATTACGAAGAGGAGAAAACCATGTCGATCATTGGTGCTCACGTATTACTCTATACGTCGGAGCCGGAGACCCTACGTGCAACACTGCGTGACGTTTTCGGATGGAACCACGTCGATGCCGGAGACGGTTGGCTCATATTTGCGTTGCCGCCGGCCGAGCTCGGAGTGCATCCCGCCGAAGGACCGACGCACGAATCGGGGGTTCGCCATCAACTTACGCTGATGTGTGACGACATCCATGCGACGATCCTGGAGCTGAAAGAGAAGGGGATCGAACTGCAGGGCGAGCCGCTCGATGAAGGCTTCGGTATCACCGTCATGATGACTCTGCCGGGTGGCGTAGAAGTTCTGCTGTATGAGCCGCGACATCCCGTCGCGATCACGTCTGCCGTGCCCCAACCTGAACGCCGCTAACGCTCGCCATGGATCCGTCCTCGTCGATGAAGGCAAACGACGTAAAAGTCGCAGTGAGCCACTTCCTCGATCTCGTCGTGAACGGTCGTGGGACTGAAGACGAAACGATCGATGCCCTCGAGGTTTCGCTCGACATGCTTGCGTGGATTCAGAACCTCGTGGATCCGGTTCCGGGCGAGCCGCATCTCGACTCACTCGAGCACGAGTACGAGAAGATGCGCACACTCGTTGCGCAGCAGTTCCCCAGCTTCGGACAGTATGGTGCTCCGGTCCGACTGACCGATGAGAACGGTGCGGCACCGGCGGAGGAGTGTGACGCAATCGATGATCTAGCCGAGATCGCCTGCCGCCTCTATGAAGTTGCGTGGCGTTTTCAAAACACGTCGGAGTCCGACGCCGTCGCCGTCTTTGCAGAAAGCTATAGGGACGTCTGGCGGGCCCGACTGCGCGCCCTTCAATGGTACCTGGAAGCTCGAAGAACGCATCAAGCGTGACGGGCTCGACCTGCTCTACGCCACGTTCAGAAGTCCGTGTCGGCGTCGTCCAATTCTAACTCTTCGATCCAGACGTTCCGATAGAGCACGTCGTACCCTTCGGCCTGGAGCTTCAAGGGCCCGGGCGTATCCGTGATACCCTTTCCTCCTTCATTTCCTCCATCTTTGCCCGAGTTGGCACCGCCCCACACCTGACTAATCGGCTGATTCTCGTGCACTTTCACGCCGTTTAGATACACGGTCGTCATCGCCCTTTCCGTACGTCGTCCATCCTCGAATCGCGCCGCACGGAAAACGATGTCGTATGCGTTCCATTCGCCGACGCCATTGTAGGGGTAGTAGGGTGCAGCCGCTTCGTTGATGACGGCGGCCATGCCGTGGTCCGTCGAATCACCGTCGAGTATCTGAATTTCGTACCGATTCTGCAGATAAACGCCGCTGTTGCCGCCTTCCTCGACAATCAGAAATTCGACGTGAGCTCGGAAATCGCGAAACTCCCGCTTTGTGACGATGTCCGCCGAACCATACTTGCCGCCCGCGGAGACCGGATCGTTGCTCGACACGGCGGTACCATTGCCGACCGGGTCGTCCACTATTTCCCACTTGATAGGCAGCGTCGCCTCCAGTCGGGGACCCTCCCAGTAGGTCCAGTTCTCATCCAGCATTTTACGCGTTCCGTCGAAGAGCACAATCGCACCTTCCGGCGCCTCGAGTCCTACGCCGACCTGGGCCGACGACTGCGACACAGCTCCGATTGAGAAAGCGATAAACAAGTGGAAGATCGAGACATACTTCGAGCACTTCATACGTAGGTCCTGAGTTGTTGGCCGAGTGAGCGGTCTATCGTCGATCATGCCGGTCTGGAGCACAACGGTTAGGTACGAGCACGACGTCATGGTGTTCGGCGCGGCGCAGTTTGACCGGCTTGAGTCCACGTCGACTTGGGACGTCCGGGAGGGGTGACGGGCGCTTCGGGCCGCGTGCGCCGAGCGGATTGGGCCACGTACGCCGATCATAGTATAGTGCGAACGGCTCCGCCAGTCGGATTGCTATCGTTCAAAATCACGGCCGCCTTCATTCCTGCGGCCGCCGTCATTACGTCCTCCGCGTGCGCCGCCCTTCCTAAAATCCGAGCGCCGATTTCCTGAGCCGCCTGGACTGCCGGAACGCCGTTCGCGAGGGCGGGCTTCGTTGACGGTCAATTTGCGGCCACCGAAATCCTCGTCGTTTAGCGCCTCAATGGCCTCCGTTGCCTCATCGATATTCGGCATTTCAACGAATCCGAATCCCCGAGAATCTCCAGAGAACTTGTCTTTGATAATGGTGGCAGAGGTCACCGTTCCGAACTCTTCGAACGCTTCGCGGAGCTGCTGATCCGTGGTCGCGTGGGGTAGATTGCCTACGTAAATGTTCATCGTTCTCAAATCGTGTGTCGCATCAGGCAACCATCAAGTGAAGCGGCATCCCATGCCTGTAGTTGGGTGTCTACAGACGCGGGCGGCCGACGATAGTACCGCGGATGCATGGACGTGATTGGCGCGAAAACCCCCAAACGTTTTTTCGGTTCCCGGGGGGCGTGGGCATCGGCTAGATGAGAGTGAAGGAGGAACGGATCACAGGATGCCCTAACGCCAGGCTCCCGTGTCCGCGTCCTCGTCCGGAGAGGAGGGCCTGGATGGATCGATCGGCACAAAACCTTCGGTCGTGTACTCCCAGAATAGCGTGCTGGGGTCGGGACGCTCAGCCTCGGGCCAGGCCGAGGCGACTGGAGAATCACTCTCGGACGTCGCCGTCGCCGCCTTGCCGGGCTCTGTCGGCGCTGCGCCGAGAGGTTCGCGCTTTCCGTACCGATGCCGGCTCGCGATCTCGGACTGCCGTTCGTCTTCACGCGAGCGACGATCGCGGATTTTGTGCAGTACGTAGGCGAGGACGGCTAGAACGAACGTCGCTACCGTACCCACGAGAATTATCGTCAAAAGAATCGTGACAAGTTCCATCGTAATGACGGCTAGGGATGGACGCGGCCAGGTTGGATTGGCGGCCTCGCCGCGTCGAGGTATTCCACAGAGCAAACCTGCGCCGAACGCTGCTTCGTCTAAGTTGAGGCACGTGCTCGATTCGAATTCGTCCGTCGTCTAGATCACGCGCAAGGTATGCTTTTAATTCTCGACAGCGCATCGAGTGGATTCGCTGGCGTGCCGATCGGAGCAGGCGAAGTCGCGTCTGAGTCGCGAGGTTTCAGCAAGCCTCATCGTAAAGGCAAGCGAGGATAATCCGAATCGGCTGCTCACGTGCTCAAACCGTCCTCAATATATTCCTCTCGTTCCACTCGACGTCGTTGACAGATCGGTAATGAGCCATGTTGCCGGAAACTCAGTCCCGAGGAAGTTGATCTGTGGTCTGAGGAATCAATCCCCGTGCCTGCCCGCGAAAAATGGCGATATGTGATCGAGATCGTCGTATTCAAGTCAATCCCGCCTCAAAACGAGACGGGGGAACGTGGGGAACGTGGGGACGGGGTGACGGGGGACGTGGAACGGGGGGAGGGGGGAGACGGAAGGGCGCCGCTCTATCGACGAGAGCAAATTCGGCAGCGTCCCGAAGTATCCGAGCTACTCTTCGTCGAGCGCGTACGTAAGAAATTCTTCGGCGTTCTGGAACGGCCGCCCATCCGGCACGACGATAGCCGAGACGGAATGCAGGAGGTGGTCAGCTTGCTTCGGGGCCTCCTCCCGAAGGCGACTCTTGAGCCTGGCGAAGAAATCCTGCGCTTCCTCTGGGCGGCTGTCGGCGATCAGCACGATTAAACGCTCGTGATCCAGGTCGACCACCATGTCGTCCTGATCGCGGAGCAGCTCACTCACCAAGTCGAGGATGAATTCGAAATCGAACGGCCGAGCAGCGTGTTCTTCGCTGCGATCCATTCGCATGGCGATTAGCAGAAACGGCGTCTCGTTCACGTCGCGACGAAGAAAATGCTGCTGTAATCGTGACCGGAAGGCGTC
>CAZMXY010000010.1:26367-39905 GCA_964570345.1 uncultured Rhodothermales bacterium
TTCGTCGCGCCGGACGGGCGGTTCCACGCGAGATCGTTCGTCCACGTTCCGGCGTTCCCTCCGGTGCGGCGGCTCGTAAGGTGTGGGCGCGTGCGTGGATTCTCGGGATTGAGTCGCCTCCTGTGGCCGCGATTCGTCGACGGCGTCATTCGTCTTGCGGCCGAGGGGTATCGGGCGTATCGCTCGCTGTTCCGCCGGCTCGGCCGGCGGAACAGCCGTGAAGCTACCCTGGGACGGCTCGGCCTGAAGGCCGAGCCGGTATGGGCGGATCAGGTGCGCCCTCTCACGTTGACGAGCCTCTGCGAAGCGAGGTCCTTCCTCGCGAGTCGGGGGCGTGTCCAGCGCAAATCGGTAACGTCGACGGCGCGTGTCATCGGAGACGACCGGCCTCTCGCCTGTACGCACCGGCAACATGCGCGGCGAGCAGGACGGGTGATCCGCCGTGTCGGTCACGACGTTCTCTAGATCCCAAAACTCCACGACATGGCGTGTGATGTGACCGATGTTGGGGAGAAGCGTCAAGCGACGCTGCGTGGAGTCGGGGTCGGCCTCCACGAGCTCAATGTGAATCGCTCCCGTCATCTGGTTGCGCATGAACTCGATGACGTTGCGCGACTGTTGATTGACCGGTTCGGCCATCACCAGCGCCATGGTCGTGTCGAGCGAATCAATCTCCTCGAGCATCTGGACGAAGGCGGCGCGAAAGCGCTCGAACGAATGAAACTGTACGAACGGCATGAAGTCGTTGATGACGAGCCGATCGGGTCGATTCTGCCGAATGATCGAAACCAGGTCGTTGAGCGCCTTCGTTATGCTTTCGTCCCCTACGTCCTGCAAATTGAGCATCGGCGGAATACGCATCAGCTTAACCCGTCCCGACTCGTGCGCATCTCTCAGATTGAAACCCAGCGAGGCCGCCTGAATCATCAAGTCTTTCGGACGATCCGGCGAGATGAACAGGCACCGCTCTCCCAGATCCGATCCCGTCTTTACGAACGTCATCGTAAGCAAACCGTGTCCCGTCGCTGCGCGTCCATAAACGAGATAAGATCCACCCCGATAAAGCCCACCCCAGGCTTCGTCTACTACGTCGACGCCGGATAAGATTTTGGGAGCGAATGCCACGGTAATTTCCATTATATGAGGCGAAGGGGTTCGATTGCGCCTATTCGCTTCCAGCTCTCACAAACGTTGTGCCGCCTTTCGATTGAAGTCCGAAGCCCCGCAAAAAAGGTCCCGTCAGGGCGGAAGGGGCGCCCAGAGGGGGTTCAGAGCCGCTGGACGTCTGCATGCACCGAAGACCGAATCCCTATTTGAGATTTAAGCAATCGCTAAATGAGATTTTAAGAGATTGATTAATTAGTGCTACACGCCGGCGCCGTGCATGCTCCCGGCTTCGATCGGTCTTCGTGTCCGAGCGAGGCGTTGACACGACAGGCAAACTGGGCACCGGATGGGACTCTTCGTGTCGTCATTCCCGTGCGAGACGCAAAATCCTGCCGCGAGCCGTCCGACCGTCGAGTGCCGATACTGATGGACTTCCCGGTTGACAGGGTTGCCGGATGCGTTGATATTGTTCGCATGGACCAGGATCTCAGATCAATACAGGAAGCGCGTGACCTAATTCGAGAGGCGCACGCGGCTCAACAGGCGTACGCCACGTTCACGCAAGAGCAGGTCGATGCCGTCGTCGCAGCGATGGCAGAGTCCGGCGCCGCCGACGCACGGCGGCTGGCCAAGCTGGCCTGCGAGGAGACCGGATTCGGGCGCCTCGAGAGTAAGACCGAGAAGAATCTTTTCGCTACGACTATCCTTCACGATCGGATGCAGGGGATGCGCACCGTCGGAATCATCCGGCGGCCCGAGGACGGAGCTATCTGGGAGATCGCGACGCCGATGGGAGTCGTTGCCGCGCTCATTCCATCCACTAATCCCACATCGACTGCGATGTACAAGGCCATCATTGCGGCCAAAGCGCGCTGTGCCGTCGTGATGAGTCCTCATCCGCGCGCGAAGCAGTGCACCGCGGCCGCACTCGATACAGTCGCCCAGGCCGCGTACGAGGCAGGAGCCCCAAAAGGGTTGTTCGGCTGCATGAGGGAAGTCACGCTTGCAGGTACCAACGAATTACTCGAGAACCGCGATACGGACGTCATTCTCGCGACGGGCGGTTCCGACATGGTTCGCGCGGCCTATTCGAAGGGCAAACCCGCGTACGGCGTCGGATCCGGAAACGTCCCCGTCTACGTTGATCGGTCGGCCGACCTTCAGAAAGCCGCCAAGGACGTCGTCTACGGGGCGTCGTTCGATTGGGGAACGCTGTGTTCGAGCGAACGAAGCGTAATCGCCGACCGCCCGATCGCGAAGCGTCTCGTGATGGCTCTGAAGGACGAACACGCCTACTTTCTCAGCACCGACGAAAAGGAGATGCTGCGCCGTCTCGTGTTGAAAGAAGGGCGGCTAAACGTCGATCAAGTCGGCCAGAGCCCGGTTAAGATTGCGTCGATGGCCGGTTTTTCCGTCCCGCAGGATACTCTCGTACTGATCGCCGAAGTCGAACACGTCGGTCGGGAGGAACCTCTGTCAATGGAGACGCTGTCGCCGATTTTAGCGTTTTACGAGGAGGACGGTTGGCAGTCAGGTTGCCGGAAATGCATCGAAGTACTCACGTTCGGCGGCATCGGCCATACCCTCTGCCTGCACTGCACGAACGAACGCATCATCGAAGAATTTGCCTTGACGAAGCCCTCGATGCGCATCGTGGTCAATACGGTGGCCGCGCTCGGCTCGGTCGGTTACACGAACCGTCTTTTCCCCGCCATGACGCTCGGGCCGGGTACCATCGGAGGGTCGATCACCAGCGACAACATCTCTCCGATGCACCTCTTGAACATAAAGCGACTGGCCTTCGAAACCGATCCGATTCACCCCGCGCTCGTCGAGGGTACCACGTTCACCGGCCAAGCTGCACCGGGAGGAATGGTGGCTCCGCCGCCCGAACGCCCGTCCGATCGACGCATGCCGCAGAAGACTCGCTCGAAGGCGCCGGTTTCGCGCTCAAAGCCGGAAAAAGGCTGGATCGACGAAATTGAGCGGCGCCTTCGTGCACGCGCCGGCAACGTCCAGCCCTCGGCGCCTGCGACCGGAGCCGGAAAGCCCGGCACGACCTCGTCGAGTGGATCAGCAGCAGCCGGCTCGACCGCGGACAGGCCCGCCGCCGCGCCGCTTCCCATTTCCGACGAACGAATCGAGGCGATCATTAGGCGGTTTAAAAGGTAAAGGGCTCCGCCCGTCGGCCGAAGAATTGGCTGGATCGCTCTCCCACATCGCGTCCGGAGAAGGCAGCGGCGACGATTTGAATTGTTCGTGAGGTGGGACATGTACGCGTTCGAATGCGTATCCGCTGACCCGAAAGCCGCTACGGCACTAATTGACAGCCAGAAGGCGTCGCGGGTATATTGACGCCTTCGCGCTCCACGAAAAGCAGGGAGTCCATACGTATACGAGCTCTATGGCCGATACCAGTGACTTTCGAAACGGCTTGACGCTCTTCTGGAACGGCGATCTCTGGACGATCGTCGAATTTCAGCACGTCAAGCCGGGCAAAGGAGGGGCGTTCGTTCGCACGAAATTGCGAAACGCGCGCAGCGGACGTGTACTGGACAATACCTTTCGAGCAGGCGAGAAGGTCGACACGGCGCGGATTGAACGCCGTCCCCATCAGTTTCTGTACCGCGACGAGCTCGGGTTGCACTTCATGAACACTGAGACGTTCGAGCAGTTTTCCGTGCCGGATACCGCTGTTCAGGGACGCGAGTTCGTCAAAGAAGGACAGGTCATCGACATACTCTTTCATGCCGAGTCCGAAGAGCCGGTAACGACCGAGCTCCCGGCGCGGGTCGACCTGCGGGTCGTGAAAACGGATCCCGGAGTTAAAGGAGACACGGCCACCGGAGGAAGCAAACCCGCCACGGTCGAAAGCGGAGCCATCGTCAGCGTGCCGTTGTTCGTCGACGAAGGCGACGTCATCTCGGTGAACACGACGACCGGCGAATACGTTACGCGCGTGTCGTTGTCGGACAAGATTTGACCTCACCCAGGGCTTAGGCCCGAAAGTAATCGATTGCCTCGAGCACATTAAGGTACCTGGTTCATGGATCTAGCTCAGATACGAGAGCTGTTAAAGATCGTTGCGGACAGCGGCGTCGCCGAAGTCGAGATTGAGGAGGACGACTTCAAACTGATCGTCCGCAAGAACGCTCCGACCGTGACGGTGCAGCCCTCCATGTATCCGTCATTCAACACCGGCTTCCCCGTCGTGGGTTATCAGCAAGGCGTAGCTGGGAATCCACCACCACAGCCCGCCTCTTCCGTCGCAGCGGCGCAGACGCCGTATTCGGCCGATCCGTCTATCGAGAATTCCACGGCCCCGGCTGCCCCGACGGAGGACCGCGCCGACGTCGACGTCGTCGTGAAGGCGCCCATCGTCGGCACGTTCTATCGTGCGCCGTCGCCCGAGGACGATTCATTTGTGAGGGTAGGAGACACGGTCAATCCCGGCGACGTACTGTGCGTTATCGAGGCAATGAAACTCATGAATGAAATCGAGAGCGAAGTGAAGGGTGTCGTCAAACAAATTCTCGTCGAGAATGCACAGCCGGTCGAATATGACCAGCCCCTGTTCGTGCTTGAAGCCGCGTAGCACGCAGCGAGCATGCCCGCGCGGCTGCCGGAGCATCGCCTTCTCCCGTCGGTCGCCTCACACCTTATCGAGGAAATCCTCGCCGTAGCGAAGTTCCGATCGTCCTAACCTGTGATCAAGAAGGTCCTTATTGCCAATCGTGGAGAGATCGCGCTTCGAATTATCCGAACGTGTCATGAGATGGGACTGAAGACGGTGGCCGTTTATTCGACGGCCGACCGCGATTCGCTTCACGTCCGGTTTGCGGGCGAGGCCGTCTGTATCGGCCCACCTCCCTCCCGCGAAAGCTATCTCCGACCGGACCGCATCATCGCCGCCGTAGAGGTGACGGGCGCCGACGCGGTCCATCCAGGCTATGGTTTCCTCGCCGAAAACGCCGATTTCAGTGCGATATGTGCCGATCACGGCGTCAAGTTCATAGGGCCAAGCCCGGATACGATCCGCCTCATGGGCGACAAGTCGGCGGCAAAGGACACCATGCGCAAGGCCGGCGTGCCCGTCGTGCCCGGTTCGGACGGCATCATCGAGAGCATGAAGGACGGCCAGCGGCTGGCAACGGAAATCGGCTATCCGATCATGATCAAGGCGGCCGCCGGTGGCGGCGGGCGGGGCATGCGACTGGTTCAGTCCGAAACGGATTTCCCCAGACAGTTCGGTGCTGCCTGCAGCGAAGCCGAGTCGGCCTTCGGCAACCCCGCCGTCTACGTCGAAAAATTCGTCGTCCATCCGAGGCACGTCGAAATCCAGGTCCTCGGCGACGGCAAGGGCAACGTCATCCACTTTGGAGAGCGGGAGTGCTCCATTCAGCGCCGGCATCAGAAATTGCTCGAAGAAGCTCCTTCGCCGATCGTCGATGAAAGCCTGCGACGCAGCATGGGTGAGGCGGCCGTCCTGGGCTCCGAAGCCGTCAATTACGAGGGAGCCGGGACGGTCGAGTTCCTCCTGGACGCCCAGCGCAATTTCTATTTCATGGAGATGAACACGCGGATCCAGGTCGAACATCCCGTCACGGAGGAAGTGACCGATACCGACCTGATCGAGTATCAGATTCGCGTCGCGATGGGCGAGAACGTACGTCGACGCGACGTCACGATTGAAGGCCACGCCATCGAGTGCCGGATCAACGCGGAGGATCCGTTTCGAAAGTTCAGCCCGGCACCCGGCGTCATTACGACCTTCCATCCGCCGGGCGGTCACGGAGTGCGCGTAGATACGCATACCTATGCCGGATACGCGATTCCGCAGTACTACGATTCTTTGATCGCCAAGCTTATCGTTCGAGGCCGAACTCGAGAGCTCGCGATCCGAAAGATGGCGCGCGCGCTCGATGAATTCGTGATCGAAGGGGTCAAAACGACGATTCCCTTTCATCGTCAACTCATGATGAACGAGGCGTTCCGGTCCGGAAACTTTGACACGCGCTTTCTCGAATCCTTCGAGCTCCAACCGGAAGAGGAGGGAGCCTGAGTCGTTCTAACCAGATGGACGAAGAAGATGAAATTTCCTAGCGAGCTTCGTTATACCAAGGAGCACGAATGGGTCCGCTTGGATGGAAATGCCGCAACCGTCGGCATCACGGACTTCGCGCAAAGCGAGTTGGGCGACGTCGTCTTCGTCGAGTTCGAGCCGGTGGATTCGGAGCTCAAGCGCGCCGACGTCTTCGGCACCGTGGAGGCCGTGAAAACCGTATCGGAGCTCTACATGCCGATATCGGGACGCGTGACGGAGATCAATGAAGAGCTCGACTCGCACCCCGAATATCTGAATGAAGACCCCTACGGCAAGGGCTGGATGGTCAAGATCGAGCTGAGCGATGCGTCGGAGCTCGACGATCTCCTGCGAGCCGAAGAATACCAGGAGATGGTCGAGTCCTGACGACCGAACTCCCATCACCGCACTTCCAGCGCTGAACGTCGAACGCCGAGCTCCCGAACCCTGCCGAGAATGCACGAACGCATCATCATATTGGACTTCGGGAGCCAGTACACCCAGCTCATCGCCCGACGAATACGCGAGGTCGGCGTGTATTCCGAAATTCATCCGTGCACGATAGCACCCGAGCGGGTTGCCGAAATGGATCCCAAAGGGATCATCCTCTCCGGTGGGCCCCGTTCCGTGTACGATTCGGATGCCCCGCAGCTGAACGAAGCCTTTCTCGACATGCAGGGGAAAGACGGCTCACCTATACCCATACTCGGGATTTGTTACGGCTTGCAGGCCATGGCCCACTCACTCGGAGGAACCGTCGAGCGCGCCGAGCGGCGCGAATTCGGCCGAGCGAAACTCATCGTCGAGGAGAACGACGGCCTGTTCGGAGGTGTCCCGTCCGGATCGACCGTCTGGATGAGTCACGGCGATCATCTCTCTGAGCTCCCGACGGGGTTCACGGTGATTGCTAGAACGGACAACGCTCCCATCGCCGCCGTTCGATCGGAAAGCAAACCCCATTACGGCGTCCAGTTTCATCCGGAGGTCATTCACACCGACTCGGGGAGGTTGATCCTTCAGAATTTCGCGCACGCCGTCTGCGGATGCCGGGGAGATTGGACGCCGGCTTCGTTCGTGGACGAAAAAATCCGGGAAATTCGAGATCGGGTCGGAGACGAACACGTCATCCTGGGACTTTCAGGCGGCGTGGACTCGTCCGTTGCTGCCGTGCTGCTGCACGAAGCCATCGGAGATCAACTCACCTGCATCTTCGTGAACAACGGGCTGCTGCGGAAAGGGGAATGGGAGCAGGTTCAAAAGACCTTCCGGGACCATTTTCAGATCCGTCTGAAAGCCGTCGACGCGAGTGATCTGTTCCTCGAGCGGCTGCGCGGCGTGAGCGATCCCGAGACCAAGCGAAAGATCATCGGCAACACGTTCGTTGAGGTTTTTGACGCCGCAACCAACGAAATTACCGAGGAACTCGGACGCAAGCCCTGCTTCCTGGCACAGGGCACGCTGTACCCGGACGTGATCGAGAGCGTCTCGTTCAAGGGTCCCTCGGCGACGATCAAAACCCATCACAACGTCGGCGGGTTGCCCGACGAGATGGAACTCGCCGTGCTCGAACCTTTTCGCGAGCTCTTTAAGGATGAAGTGCGCGAAATCGGGCACATTCTGGGGGTACCGGACCGCATCGTCCAGCGCCACCCCTTTCCCGGTCCCGGTCTCGCAATACGCGTCATCGGACCGGTGACGCGGCGGGAGCTCGACATCCTGCGCGAGGCCGACGCCATTTTTATCGAAGAGTTGCAGATGACGGACCTGTACGACCACGTTTGGCAAGCGTTCGCCGTCCTCCTGCCTGTTCAGACCGTCGGTGTGATGGGAGACGAGCGGACGTACGAGAACGTCTGCGCACTTCGTGCCGTTACCAGCGTCGACGGAATGACGGCGGACTGGGCCCAATTGCCCTATGAGTTCCTCGGACGCGTATCGAACCGAATCGTGAATGAGATTCGGGGTATCAACCGCACCGTGTACGACGTCAGTTCGAAGCCACCGGCCACGATCGAATGGGAGTGATGATCCGCTTGCGACTTTCTAGAACGGTATCCGCAGCCGCGGTTCTTCTAGTGCTGACGACGTTGCAGGTCCGGGCACAGGAACCCGTTCCTACCATCGAAGACGCCGAACTCGTCTTCGATCAGGCGATCGAGGCGTTCGACGAGGGCGATTACGGCATGGCCTTTCGCAGATTTCGGATCGTCTATTCCACCTATCCCCTCAATCGAAAGACGACGGCGTCTTTGCTCATGGCCGGAAAGTCCCTGTATCGGGCAGGTGAGTACGAAGATGCCGTGGACGTCCTCAACACCCTGATCACCCGCTACCAGACGAGCGGTTACGTGCAGGAGGCGCGCCGGGTGATGGAGTTCGCACGCGAACGACTGCGTGGAGAACAGGTAGAGGACCGTGTGAGGAACGTGGGAATCGTACTTCCTCTGCAGGGAGCCGACGCATCATTGACGCAGGCTCTCTTCACCGGCGTTCGCATGGCGATCGAGGAGCACAACACCCTCAACGATCGTCCGGTCAGAATGATTTTTCGAGATTCCAGGGGAGACGCCGAGCGAGCGGCGTCAGCCGTCTCGGAGCTGGCAGGTCTCGGAGTGGAAGCCGTAGTCGGGCCGCTGTACAGCGACGAAGCCCAGGCGGCGGCGCAAGCGGCGGAGCGAGCCCGAGTCGTGCTCGTGCCGCCACTCGCGAACGACGAGGCGGTGTCGGACGGTCGCATCTTCGTGTTCCAGGCGAATCCGACAATCACGACGCACGGCCGATTAATGGCGCGCTTCGCAATTCGGAGCCTCATGATGAACGAATTCGGAATCGTGGCCGAACGTGATCGCGACGCGATCAGCGAGCGCATGGCGGAAGGATTTCAAGAAGAGGCGCTCCTGCAGGGAATGGAGGTCTTGTTCTATGATCTGCTCGAATCTCGCGGCGACTGGGCGCGGCTGACGGAACGGCTGGGAGCGGACACGCTGCGTGCCGTCGACGCCGTCTATTTACCGATGGCCGGCGGAGAATCGGTGACGCGGATCGACGCCGCGTTCACGAGCCTCGATCGCGCCGGCGCAACTCGGGTTCGCGTGCTGGGAAATTCGGAATGGCATGCGCTGCCCAATCCGAACCGTGCGTCACAGTACGGCACGACGTACACGACCGACTTTCGCGTAGACGAGACAGACGAGTCCGTCCAGGCCTTCACCCGACGTTTCCGCGAGATCACGGGGCGACCGCCCGATCCATCCTCGACGACCGGGCGACTTGGCTTTACCGGTTACGACGTCACGCGCTATCTGCTCGCACAAATATTCCGTCCGTCGTCGACCTCGCTTCAGGAACGCCTTCGCACGGCGCCTGCGTACCAGGGTCTCGGAATTCGGATCGACTTTCGCAACGGCAACGTCAACGAGGCGCTGTACTATCTGCGGTACCAGGGTGGAGGCGCACGTCTACTCCGATAGGAGCGAGTACGGAAGGAAGTGGCTATTTGAGAAGTGGCTATTTGAGGAACTGGCTAATTGAGGCCTCGTACCACACGAGCCGTCGCCCGAATCGGAGCCCGGCATTTTCTGGTTCATTTCTCGTCGCCATGGTGTCCCGAAACCTTCTTGGCTTGACCCTTCTTTGCATCGCCGTTCTTGCGGCAGGCTGCTCCGGTAGCGGTAGACTTCGGTACGATTCCCCGCAGGAGGCGTTCGAGAAAGGCAAGGAACTCTACGACGTCGGCAAGTACGGTCGCGCGATCGAGTACTTCCAGGGCGTGTTCGATTACGGCCGCACCACCGAGCACGCGGCGGATGCCCAATTCTACCTTGCGAAGTCTTACTACGACAACGGCCAGTACATCCTGTCGTCCAACGAGTACACGCGGTTTATCGATATCTATCGAAACGACCCTCGCGTGGAAGAAGCGGAGTTCGAACGGGCGATGTCATATTTCATGCAGTCGCCGAAATACGAACTGGATCAGACGCCCACGGAACAGGCGATCACCTATTTTCAACTCTTCCTGGATCGATATCCCAACAGCGATCGGAAGGACGACGCCGAGATGCGCATCCGCGATTTGCGTGAGAAGCTCGCACACAAGGAATTCGCCGCGGCGGAGCTCTACGAGCGCCGCGAAATCTACCAGGCGGCCGCCCTGAGTTTCGAGCGCGTCTTTGATCTCTACCCGGATACCCGGTGGGCCGACGACGCCCTCGTCGGAGCGATTCGGACGTACATTCTTTTCGCCGAGCAGAGCGTGGTATCCAGGCAGGAGGAGCGACTTCAGGCGGCGGTGGACCACTACGAGCGTCTGACGCAGCTCTTTCAGGACAGTCCACTGCTCAGAACGGCCGAACAGCTCTACGAAACGGCCATCGGGCGGCTGCAAGACCTTCGCAGCGCGTCCTAACCTTCACCGGGCATCGTCATCGCATACCAACACCTACCGCCGCGTGATCACCTCGTCCACGTCAGACCGGCGGATCGGCATTTTCGGGGGTTCCTTCAATCCTCCCCATCTCGCTCACCTGATCGTAGCCGAGCTCGTTCGTGAGCAATTCGACCTCGAGCGTGTTCTGTGGCTACCGAATCATCAGTCGCCCTTGAAGAAGCCAGAGGACATGGCTTCGCCTGCCCATCGCGTGGCGATGACGCGGCTGGCCTTGGCTGGAAACGACGGATTTAGCCTTTCGGAGGTCGAAATCAGGCGAGCGGGCGTTTCGTACACGGTCGAAACCCTGCGTACTCTGCAGGATGCCGACCCGAACGTCGATTTTCGATTGATCATCGGGAGTGACAGCCTTGCCGAATTTGATTCGTGGCGCGAGCCGCGTGAGATTCTCCGGCGCGTTCGCTTGATCGTCTTCCCCAGACCGGGAAGCGAGCGTGCCCGACCGGCATCGGCCTTAGAAGGTCGCATCGATTGGGCCCGTGCGCCGCTTCTGGAAATTTCCGGAACCGTCATTCGTAACAGAATCCGAGAGGGGAAGTCGATTCGTTACCTGGTACCCGACGCCGTTCGCGCCTACATTTTGGAGTACGGACTCTACGGTTCGTCGACGTCGACCCCAACGCTCGCGTCGTAACGGAGGATGGATCCATGGTAGAGCTCGCCGAGCTCAGTCTACGGGAGAAAGCCGCCCAGCTGGTCTTCCCGCGTCTCGGCTCCAACATGCCGCCTCCCACCACGGTGGCCGAAGATCTTGAGCGATTCCAGAACGACGTCTTGGATCGCTGTCCCGTAGGCGGACTCGTCCTTTTTAACGGGCGCCTGCCCGATTCGAGGTCCGCTCTGTCCGACTTGCAGCGTCGAAGCCGCGTCCCTTTACTCGTCTCGACCGACATGGAGCGGGGCGTCGGCCAGCAGATCCGAGGTGCGACGACCTTTCCGCATGCCATGGCTTTCTCGATCGCGGGCACTTCGAGCCTCGAACGTGCAGCCCGCGTTCAAGCGCGCGAGGCACTCGCGTGCGGTCTGCATGTGACGTTCGCGCCCGACGCCGACGTCAATCGCGATCCGCGTAATCCCATCATCGCTACCCGGGCCTTCTCGGGCGATCCGGTACGAGCGGCCGATCTGGTTCGCGCCTACGTCTCCGGCTGCCGCGCCGAAGGCCTGCTTACTACGGCAAAGCACTTTCCTGGTCATGGGAATACTCATCAGGATTCCCACGAGGAGATCCCCGTCGTACGTTCCGGGCGGGAGGAGCTGCTGGAAAACGACCTGCTTCCCTTCATGGCGGCCATCGACGAAGGGGTCGACCTTGTCATGACGGCCCACGTGCTCTATCCCGCTCTAGATCCCGACCATCCCGCCACGCTCTCTCCTGCCATCCTGCGTGATCTCCTTCGAGGAGAGCTCGGATTCAGAGGCGCCGTGATCACGGACAGCCTTCTAATGGGTGCCATCCGGTCGTCCCACCACGACGTCGGACACCAGGCGGCGGCGCTCGTCAAGGCCGGTGTCGACGTCCTGTTGGACGTCCCCGATCCGGTCAGAGCGGCCCATGGAATCGAAGAGGCCGTCGAGAACGGCATGCTCGAGGAGCGCCTCGTGGACGAGGCGGTGGACCGAGTATTGGCCCTGAAGCAGAGGTTCGAAGGTCGATTTGGTGAGGGCGTGTTTAGAGACCCTTCCCGCGCCGTCCCACTCGCTGAAGTGGGATCCGATGCAAACGAAACCCTCGCGCGGGACGTCGCGCGTGCGAGCATCGAGACGATCGACCGGCGCGAAAACGCATTGCCGATCCCACACGATGCCGGGAACCGGCTCTTGGGCGTGATGATCAAGCCGCATCGTTCACGATTCGATCCCGACGAGGAACCGTTCGCCGCCGAGCTTCGAGACGTTTTCCCGGGATCGGTTTTCCGACAAATCGGTCCTGAGGCGAACCACGACGCCTATGAAGAGCTGCGCGAACTTACGGCGCGCGCTGAGTATATTGTCGTGGCCATGGTGATCAAGCCGGCCGCATGGCATTCATTCGGGCTCCGACCCGAGCAGGCGTCGTTCGTGAGCGATACCGTCGCACGATACAAGACGGTTGTCGTTTCCCTGGGCAGCCCTTACGTACTCGACAAGTATGAACGCGCGGATGCGCGCATTTGCACCTACAGCGACGTCGACGTGAGCCAGCGAGCAGCCGTTCACCATCTGGCCGACGGGCACGGTTGACGGAGCCGCAGCCGCGACGACTCACGGGCGCCCATCCACTATCGTAAGACTAATCCGGTTCATTAGAGATGGCCGTTACGTATTCAGAAATGATGGACCTGGGCGTAGGAGCCCCGCACTTCGACCTGCCCACGGCGAACCCCGACGCCGGCGGCAAAACGCGTCGGAGCCTCGACGATTTCGCGGATGCGACGATTCTGGTGGTCGTTTTTACCTGTAACCACTGCCCGTATGCAAAGCACGTCGAGGACGCGCTCATTCAAACGGCAAGCCGATATGCCGACAAGAACGTGGCATTCGTAGCCATCAGCTCGAATGATCCGCAGCAATATCCCGACGATTCCTTCGAATCGATGGCTCGGCGAGCGCGTGAGAAGCGGTATCCGTTTCCCTACCTCTTCGACGAGACGCAGGAGGTGGCCAGCGTGTATGGGGCCGTCTGCACGCCGGATTTCTTCGTCTTCGATTCCGACCGGAAACTTTCCTATCGAGGCCGCTTCGACGAGACGCGGCCGGGCCGAGGCAGCGCCACGGGGGAGGACCTCACGACCGCGATCGACCAACTGCTCGAAAGCGGGGAGGTCACGATCGAGCAGCTGCCGTCGATGGGTTGTAACATCAAGTGGAAGCCGGGCCATCGTTCGCGCTGACTCCTCGCCATCTCTCATCACGTCG
>CAZMXY010000010.1:40005-54868 GCA_964570345.1 uncultured Rhodothermales bacterium
AAGTGGAAGCCGGGCCATCGTTCGCGCTGACTCCTCGCCATCTCTCATCACGTCGTCGCCGACCTCCACTTGGGCTGGATCGTCCTTCTACCACCGGTCGTTGCCATCGTCCTGGCACTCTGGACGAGGCAGGTGTATTTGTCCCTTGTGGCGGGATTGTGGATCGGGACGACCATTCTCGCCGGCGGCCACCCGATTTTAGGGCTGCGTGAGCTCGCGGATCAGCTCGTGGGTGTCTTCTCGGATCCGGGTAACACGCGCGTCGTCTTCTTCTGTCTTCTCGTGGGCGGCCTGATTGCGCTCGTCCAGGTGTCCGGCGGAGTTCAGGGGTTCATCGCCTGGGCTCAGCGCAGAGGATGGGGCACGACACGACGCGGCGCAGAACTGCTCGCCTGGGGCGTCGGAATGGCCATCTTCGTCGAATCGAGCATCACCTCGCTCACCGTCGGCGCCGTCAGCCGACCGTTCTTCGACACGCTCCGACTGCCTCGCGAGAAGCTTGCTTATTACTGTGACGCGACGAGCGCACCGGTCTGCATGTCGATTCCGCTGAACGGATGGGGTGCGTACGTCCTCGGCTTGATCTCCGCGCAGGGTATCACCGAGGGGGCCGTTTCACTCCTCGCGACCTCATTGCTTTTCAATTTCTTCTCGCTGGGAGCCATCGTATTCGCCTTCGTGCTGGCCGTCACCGGGTGGGGATTCGGGCCCATGCGCGCAGCCGAGAGACGGGCCGCGGAGACAGGGGACGTCGTTCGGCCCGGGTCCCGTCCAATGATCTCTGAAGAGGTAGCCGACGTCCAGCCGGTTGAACATTCAAAGCACCAGGTTCGCGACCTCTTCATCCCCATCATCGTCATGGTGCTCATGATTTTTGTAGGCCTCTTCGTGACCGGTAACGGCAACCTAATGGAGGGGAGCGGGTCGACGTCGGTTCTCTGGGCGGTCGGCTCCGCCGTCCTGATCGCCATGATGCTTTATGCGCTTCCGCGGCGCCGGCTTGAGGGCAGGGCGTTGCTCTCGCCGTCGGACTCCGTCGACTGGGTGTTGAAAGGTTCGGCCGGACTCGTGGGCGTTACGTTCTTGATCGTGCTGGCCTTCGCGCTGGGTCAGGTTTCTCGCGAGCTGGACATGGGTACGTACGTCGTAGCCCTCGTCGGAACCGGGGGCCCGACGTGGTGGATCGCGGCGGTGATGTTCGTCATAGGCTGCTTCGTTTCTTTTACGTTGGGATCGTCCTGGACCGCGTTTGCCATTCTGGTTCCGATCGCGCTCCCGCTGGCGCAGGGTCTTGATTTGTCGCTGCCGCTTATGCTCGGTGCCGTCCTCTCGGGAGGCGTGTACGGCGATCACGCCTCACCGCTTTCCGACACGTCGATCATCTCGTCCATGTCCGCCGCATGTGACCACGTCGACCACGTCAATACGCAGCTCCCATACACGCTCGTGCTTGCGATCGCTTCGTTTCTCGCCTTTCTTTTAGCGGGATTCGTGGCGTAGAGACCTGCAACCAACCCCTCGCACTCGAGGAACGGGTCAGCGAGGCAACTCGTTATCTGCCTTATGTTCGACGGAACAGCCTTTCGGTCTTGGCCACAGATATTCGCCGGTGCGAGCGTGTTTGCATTCATGTTCGGCCTGTTAGTGACGATGGGGGAAGCGCTTCTTGTCGGCCAGGTCCAGACGTCGCACGTGCCTTTTGGGATAGGCGCCGGCGCGTTCTTCGGATACGTGAGCGTTGCCGCCATCGTACGGCGAGAAGAACGCGAGGGAGAGGGACTCTCCTGATGATCCGTTCGCGTTCACTTCCTCCGGTCTCCGCTTGCAGCAGGGAGATCTTCTACGCCCCGGCCGGCCGGCCGGGACCGATGCCGATCTTCTCGACGAAGCAGCGATCTGCCTTCAGGTGATCACGAACATTCCGTTTGTTTTTCTAGTTTGATCAGTGCTGGAAGCGGTTCCAATTACGCACGAGAAAATATCATGATACGCGAGAAGGCAGCCGAAACGTTTAGCAATGAAACGAAGGACGTTCGATCGGCCTACGAGAAGGCGGATGCCGGCAACGTCGATCCGCGATGCGTTCCGCAGAGCCTCGAGAGTCCACCCCCCGTTGGCGATCAAATCGAGTATCCCGGGTATTCCGAGCTGGACCACGCGACGTGGTCGATTATCGTAAACCGACAAATGGACCTCTTACCCGGACGTGCCGGCAATGCGTTTCTTCGCGGCGTTGAGCTGCTCCAGCTGCAGGACGACGCGATTCCGTCATTGAAAAACTTGAGCCGCGTCCTGTACGAGGCGACCGGATGGCAGGTCGCGCGCATCCCCGGTCTCCTGCACGAAAGAGATTTTTTCGGTTTACTCGCCGACCGCACGTTTCCGTCCACGGATTACATCCGAGGGCGGCACGAATTAGACTACACGCCCGCCCCCGATCTCTTCCACGACGTTTTCGGTCACATGCCCATGCTCACGCAGCCCGCCTTTGCCGATTTTTACCAGATGTTCGGGCGGGCGGCGTTGAAGGCGGAAGGTGCCGATCGTCAGCGTCTCGAACGTTTCCACTGGTTCACCGTGGAATTCGGTTTGATCCGCCAGGAGAACGGTATCCGGATCTTCGGCGCGGGAATCCTGTCGTCAAAGAACGAAGTGACGCATGCCCTATCCGACGAGGTGACGAGATCGGCGTTCGACCCGGAGAGCGTCGTCGCGCAGGATTATGACGTCTGGCATCTCCAGGATCGACTTTTCGTGCTCGAATCCTTCGACGGCTTAGTTGAAGGTTTTCGGAGTTGGGCAGGCAGGAGCAATCTTTTATAAAAGCTGATTCGAATTTGAATGATCCCCGAAAAGCGAGTGAGACGCCTGAAGTGATCGAACGCGTCGAAGCGAAGGTTAGCGGCCGAGTTCAGGGCGTCGGTTTTCGTTATTTCGCGACACAGCAGGCTCGGCGGATGGGCGTGGACGGCTGGGTTCGCAACGAGCCCGACGGCACGGTGCGCGTCGTGGCGGAAGGAAGCCGCGACGTGCTCGAACGCTTCTTAGATCGATTAAAGGACGGCCCGGCAGGCGCCCGGGTTCAGGACGTGCGTCGGGTCTGGCAACGCGCCTCGGGAGAATTCGGCGGCTTCACCGTGCGACATGGCTAAATCGAATCCAAGGGTACGAAAGGGGCGAAAACCTTCACCCTTCGCGTGGTGCCGGCGGTCTACTTCTCCACAGCAGCAGGCACGCGTCGTTGAGACGGACGCGCATAGTAGTTTTGAACGTATTCGATCAGCATCCGCTCCGCACTGAACCGGCCAGGCAGCTTCGACATGGCCGTCCGCATCCGATGGACCCATGCCGTGGGGATGCCCCGGTGGTCCCGCTCGTAAAATTCAGGTACGACGCTCTGTTCCAGCGTCTCGTAAAGGCTTTCGGCATCGCGGGCGTCTTGATCGTCAGGCTCGAGATCCTCACCGTTCTCCGAACCGATGGCCCAGCCGCTGATACCGTCGTATCCCTCCGGCCACCAACCGTCCAGAACCGAAAGGTTAAGGCCACCGTGAACCGAAATCTTCTGGCCGCTCGTTCCGCTGGCTTCCATCGGCCGTCGCGGATTGTTCAACCAGACGTCGCACCCTGAGACGAGCATTCGGCTGATCTCGATGTCATAATTCTCGAGGAATAGGACACGCCCGGCCAATTTGGGATGGTGACTGGCCTCCACGATTCGTTGAATGTACCGTTTCCCGCCCTCGTCGGCCGGATGGGCCTTTCCGGCGAACAAAATCTGGACCGGACGATCGATCCGGCTAAACAAATCGGCGACACGCTCGAGGTCGGTGAACAGCAACGGTGCACGCTTGTAGGTCGCGAAGCGACGCGCGAATCCGATCGTCAGCGCTTCAGGATCGAGATCGGAGGCAATAGGTAAGCTCTGGCGCTTGGCGTAGGTCGTCGCGAAGTCAACCAGGATGCGCCGCAACTCGCTGCGATGGAGCCAGAGCGCTTCGTCCGGAATGTCTTCCACCCGTTTCCAGAACGCCGGATCACTGTTGTGCTCTTTCCAGTTGCCGACCTTCTCGTTGAGGAACGCCCGTGTGAGGGGCACCGTCCAGGTCGGGAGATGGACGCCGTTGGTTACGTGACCGATGGGGACCTCGTCGACCGGAAGGTGTGGGTATAGAACGTGCCATTGTTCACGAGCCACTCGTCCGTTCAATCTGGACACGCCGTTCGCCGCGCGCGAGAGCTTCAGTCCGAGAACCGTCATGGTGAAGGATTCTTCCGCATCGTCCGGGCGTACTCTGCCGAATGAGAGCAGATCATAGTCGGACAGGCGAATTCGCCGCTGAAAATGACGCATCTGGTCGAGAAACACTTGCGGATCGAACCGATCGTGACCGGCCATGACCGGCGTATGCGTAGTAAAGACGGCGTGTTCACGGACCCAACTTTCCGCCTCTGCTCGTGAATCGCCCGCGTCCAGACGCTCACGCAAAAGCTCGAGAGCAAGAAGGGCAGAGTGTCCTTCATTCATGTGATACACGTCGGTCAGTACGCCGAGCGAACGCAAAAGCCGTCGCCCGCCTATTCCCAGGATGATCTCTTGCTGAAGCCGCATGCGCCGATCGCCCTGGTATAAACGGTTCGTGATTCCCCGAAGCTCATGTGGATTCCGGTCGAAGTCGGAATCGAGCAGATACAGGTTCGCACGGCCGAGTCGGACGTGCCACGTACGTAGTCGCAGAGGTTCTTCTCCGACGAAAACCGTCGTGATGCGGGGGAGTCCCTCGTGGTCCCTGACGAGTGTTAGTGGATGAAATTCGGGGTCGAGTTTAGGGTGTGTCTCCTGCTGCCTACCGTCTTCCGAGAAATGCTGTTTGAAGTAGCCTTCGCTGAGGAAGAGTCCGACGGCCGTAAACGGAATACCGAGGTCTGAAGCCGCCTTGGAGTGATCGCCGGCAAGCACGCCCAGACCGCCGGAATAGATGGGAAGGCTCTCGTGGATGCCGTACTCCATGCAGAAATAGCTCGTGCGGGGCGCGTCGGCATACTCAGACATCGTGTTCAGATACGTTTCGAGTGCGTCGAAGGCCGTGTCGACGTCCGCAATCAGGCTAGGATCGATGACGTCGTTCGGACGAATTCGCTTCAGAATCGCAATCGGATTGTTTTTGGATTGCCGGAACGTCTCCGAATCGAGGCGATCGAACAGATCGAGCACCTCGGGATTCCAACTCCACCAGAGATTCCAGGCCAGGGCCTCCAATTTCTCGTACGAAGTCATGCGTATTTACACTGTAGCCGGAAGTATCGGAGCCTTCTATACATAAAAACCTCCCGCACGTTCGTTTACGGGCGAGAGGTTTGGCTGCCCGGTCGCGAGCGTCGCCAATATACGAAGGCGAAACCGAGCACCCAGTTACAGGATTGGACCGAGGAGGTCGCAAGGTCGGCTCGAGCTCTCCTGTGGGCGACTGGAAGCCCTTTTGGAGCCGTAGGCTCGCTGGAGACGATCGAGACAGAATATTTGTCGAATTACCAGCACCGGCGATTCAGGCGAGGGTGCGCGAGGACTATGGCACGTACGGTCCGCCAACTAATAGCTGACGGCGTCTCGATCTTGACGAGCGCGAGGGTCTCGAGTCCTCGACGAAACGTCGAATGGCTGCTCTCCGAAGCGACAGGGCATGGACGGGCCGGATTGTATGCTCGGCTCGATGAGCCGGTATCGCCGGACTCGACTGAATGCTTTCGTGCCATGCTCGAACGGCGTCGTCGTCACGAGCCGCTCCAACACATTTTGGGATACACCGAGTTCTTCGGCATGCGCCTGGACGTGTCTCCGGACGTGTTGATTCCGCGTCCGGAGACGGAGCAGGTCGTGGAAGAGGCGCTCCGGCTTCTCGCCTCGTTTGACGCGCCGAAGATACTCGACGTCGGCACCGGGAGTGGCTGTATCGCATTGGCGATCAAGCACACGCGACCGGACGCAAAGATATGGGCGTGCGACGTCTCGAAGGCAGCTCTTTCTCTCGCATCATCGAACGCCCATCGCCATCGGCTCACGATTGAATTTTTTCAGGACGACGTATTTGGGGCTTCGATTCGCGAGCGCGTACCGGGCGGGCTCGATCTCCTCGTCTCAAATCCGCCATACGTCGCAGAAGACGAGTTCGACTCCCTACCGGTGGAAGTGCGGGAATTTGAGCCTCACGTCGCTCTGCTGGCGCCGTCGGATCCGCTCATCTTCTACCGGCGCTTGGGAGAGTTGGGCATGGGCGTCCTGCGTCCGGGTCGCCACGTCGTTTTGGAGACGGCGGCCGATCACGGCGAGAAGGCGGCGGATTTACTTCGCCGGCTGGGATACGTCGACGTCGTGCTACAGCGAGACTACGCCGGACGATTCCGCATCTTGCGAGCCGTCCGCCCCTCGACGGCCGCGACCGCATGACGTTAAAAGGACGGAGCGATTACGTTATGCGCGAACGGCGTCGCTCCCAGGCAAAGACGACCCAACCGGGCAATTGCTGAAAATTCGGCTTTCGAGCGATTCGAAGCGATCTCGACGTGAGAAGGAGCGCCTATTTTTTCTGCTTCTCCGCGTACTCGCGATACGACTGCTCGACGAAGGCGTTGCTGCCGACGTAATCGAGAACCGTGAAAAACTCACCGGCCTCGAGAAATCCGGGGAGTCGCGTAATGTAGTCGCTCTGCTCGTCGAGAAACACGGTGGTCGGAAACCCCTGCGCGCCCAAACCTAATGCCAGGTCGGCCGGGGTCAGTGCATGTTCCCTGAAGCGGAGGGTATCCTCTTGGTTCTCCGCATCCAGGCGGGTCAGCACGAAGTGCTTTTCGAGGTATGACCGAACGTCCGCATCGGTATACACCTCTTCTTGCAGCCGCCGGCACCAGGGGCACCAGGCCGCATACACGTCGACGATTACCTTCTTCTTGTGCAACTTGGCGAGATCGATGGCCTCTTCGAAAGAATGCCAGTCGAGCCCTTCGGCCGGCACGCTGGCGTCCTGCGCGGACGCGATTCGTGACGACGCGGCAAGAATGAACGCAAAGCCAAAAACGGTAAGGATTCTGATCATTGTTTCTCGTGCGTCCTCTGAAGTCGGCGGGAATGCTGAGATGCGGTCTGCCGACTAAAAGTTTCTACGGATTGGTGCGCTGATGCGTCGGCCCTTGGTTACGTGACGGGTCGGTATGTAGCCAATCGTTCGCAATGGGGGCGTGCCCTTCCTCTGGAATGTGCTCCTGAGAGACGCGGCTGGTCAGAAAATATTCCTCGTACGGGCCTTTTTTCGTTACGAGCGACCGGAGAGATCTCCCTATAGGATATGGGCGGGCCGCGCGCGACGTGCATGCGGCACTTGTCGTCATGCTCCGATCGAAATTCATGCCATGCCTGTCCGCTGCATCCTCCTTCTCCTCGGCGCGATTCTCGCCGGGCTCGCATCCTGCATCGAGAAACCTGCTCAGCAGCCCGCCTCCAGCCTTGCGGTCCGGACGCAAGACGATACGAGCCGAGCCGCGTTGAGCGTCGAAAAGGCCGAGCAAATGAGGCGGAGCGGTCGCTACGATAGTGCGATCGTCCATCTGACCGAGGCGCGAGCGCATTACGAAGCTGCGGAGAACTGGCCTGAATACGTACGCTGCTCGACTCAGATGGGAAGGTGCGCGCTCGAGCTAGGACGATTCGACGCCGCGTCCACGTACCTGGATGAAGCCCTCGCGCTGGGGCGTCGGCAGTTGGGAGAAAGACATGCGGTCATGGGCGAGGCGTACAACTACGTCGGGCGTCTTCACACGAGTAGGAGCCAATACGAGCAGGCCTTCGACGGTTACCGCAAAGCGCTGGACGTTCTGCGCGCCGAATTCGATGAGCGGCATCCTCTCATTGCTGAGACGTATCACAACCTCGCCGTAGCGTACCAGGTGACCGGGGACTTCCAGCGCGCATCAAATTATTTCGACAAAGCTCTGCATGCTCGTCTCGTCAACGTTGGAGAGCGGCATCCAGACGTCGCCGAAACGTACAACGGCCTTGGACTGCTCTACGCATATCAAGGGGATTACGACCTCGCGTTGAAGACGTTGAAGAAGGCGCTCCACATCAACCAGGCTGCGCTCGGGCCAAAACATCCCGACCTGGCACCGATTCTTCGGAATATCGGCGACACGTACCGACAGCAGGGAGAATACGAGAGCGCCTTCGACCATCTCGACCAAGCGTTGGATATCGCTACTTCCGCCTTTGGTCAACAGCATCCCAGCGTTGCATTCATCCTTAACGATCTAGGTAATGTCTATTCGTACGCCGGAGACTACGAAGCTGCCATCCAACGCTACGTTCAGTCGCTTCACATCTCGAAATCTATTTATGGAAATCAGCACAGGGAAATTGCGGTTACACACACCAACCTTGGGTGGGCGCACTCCTTGATGGGTGATTACGATCGTGCACTTAACATGCTTCAAAAAGCTCATGGCGTGCTCACCGCATTATTCAACGATTCACATCCAGATGTCGCTGTTAACCTTCAGAGCGTTGGAACTACCTACCGGCTTCAAGGCGACTACCTGCGTGCATTTGAAACCCTTCAGAAGGCCCTCGCTACTGCGCGGGCAGCCTATGGAGACGATCATACTACGGTGGCGTCGATCTTGAACGATCTTGGAATAGTATACGTCGTTACTGGTGATCCTGAGCAGGCTGTCTCCTATTACAATGAATCGCTCCGGATCACAGAAGCCCTTCATGGTGAGAGGCATAGATCAAGGGCTATCTCACACAACAATCTTGGAAATGCATATCGAGTGATCGGAGACTACGAACGTGCGCTCGATATGCTTAACAGTGCACATAGAATTAATCAATATCTGTTCGGCGAAGATCATCCCCGAGTAGCGACGAATCTCAATAATCTAGGCCGTGTCTATTTGGATTTGCACGAGTATGAGACGGCTCACCACTATTTCGAACAGGCACTCGAGCTTTTCTTGCGTGCGTACGGAGAAATGCATCCGTACGTCGCAAATCAATACAACGCCCTGGGTTCCGTCACGACCAAATTGGGTGCGCCACGAACGGCACTGAGCTACTACGAAAAAGCGCTGCGAATCTTTCGTGCCACGTCCGGCGAAGAGGATCCCTACGTTGCCAGAGGATACCACGCCCTCGGCGCGACGTACGATGCGTTGGGCCACTCGAACGAGGCTCTCAGTTATCTTGACAGGGCACTACGTCATCGAACTGCGGGTTTCGGCAAGGCGCATCCTCAGGTGGCCGAGACCTTCAACGAAATCGGTGATTTATACAGAAGAAAAGGTTCTCTTGATCGGGCCCTCATGGCCTTTAGTCAAGCTCTCTGCGCCAATGTGAGCGTAGATGAATGTCCCGACGGGACCGGAGGCTCTGTTAGGGCGCTCTCTGAGCGAGAATGGTTAATCTCTCTGTGGGGAACGGCACGGACGCTAAACGCTCGCGCTATGGAGCGTAGGCACGACGTGTCGAATCTTGAAGCCGCGGTGAAAGCTTATAGAGAGGCGGTCGAATCAGTTGACCGAATGCGGAGGACTATGCAGACAGACGCCTCCAAGCTGCACTGGGCCGAACTGGCGGCGCCTCTTCTCGCCGATGCCGTAGGGGCTGCGTTTCAACTTTACGAGGTGACGGGCGACGAGGAGCACAAGGCGACGGCGTTCTACTTCGCCGAAAAAGGCAAGGCCGCACTTCTTCTGGAAGCGTTCTCCGAGACTAAAGCCCGTCACATTGCAGGAATTCCGGATTCGCTCCTCGAGCAAGAACGTTGGATATTTGCGGAGATGACGGCGCATGAGCAGCGCCTTCGTGAGATCCCCTTAGGTGACGAGAAGGCGGCAGTTGCAGAAAAGAGTGGCAGAGAGCACAAAATTTTCGGCCTGAAAAGGCGCCGAGAGGCGCTAATCGCTCACTTAGAGGAAGCCTACCCGGACTATTATGATCTAAAATACAACGTCAATGTGGCCACCCCTGAACAGGTTCGAAAAGCAAGACTTGACGAACGAACGGCCCTGATCGAGTATGTTCTCGGGGAGAGCGAAATCTACATATTCACGCTTACGTCCAAAGACATCGACGTTACGGTCGTCCCGAGAGATTCGCTATTGGACGTACATGTTTCGAAGCTCCGCGAGGGAATCATTGAGCAAGACTATCATCTCTACACGACGCACGGGTATGCCCTCTACAATCTCTTACTGGAGGCCGTCATTGACAAACTCCAAGTTACCAATCTTGTGATTGTCCCGGACGGCGTGCTTAACTACGTTCCATTTGAAGCCCTCCTTACTCATGACACTGCTGACGCCGGGCAAATCAAGGATTATCGCCACCTTCCTTACCTTATCGATCGATACGCAGTCAGTTACTCGTACTCCTCAACCCTGCTAGTAGAGACAAGACTGCGAAAGAAGTCGTCACCGCCTCGAGATTTCGTTGCATTCGCACCTATCTTCCCCGATGGTGTGCCGATCGGTAGCCGAGGGTTAGATCTTTTCCTGGAGAACGGCCAAACAGACACGAGTAGTATGGCCGTTACGCGCCGAGCATATCTGCCGAGAACTCGCACCGAAGTGACAGGTATTCAGCGGCTATTCTTGAACCAGTATGGTTTACTGGATCGCTTCGTGAAACGAAGAGCACAAGTATATCTCGAGGAAGACGCTAGTGAAGCGAATCTCAAATCGTCCGCTCTGGATGAATACCGTTTTGTTCACTTTGCCACACACGGTTTTGCTAATGAGACGACTCCGGAGGCCTCGGGAATCGTCCTGTACCCAGAGCCGATACCACTCGACGACGGAAACGAAGAACGGGCTGAGAATCGAGAAGACGGTGTGCTTCGGTTGGGCGAGGTTTACAACCTGGAGTTCAATGCGGATCTGGTCGTATTGAGCGCATGTGAGACCGGGCTCGGTCCGGTAGCTCGTGGAGAGGGCATTCTAAGTCTCACGCGCGGGTTTCTGTACGCGGGAGCGTCGAATGTTCTCGTTTCACTCTGGAAGGCGGATGACATCCAAACCGGCGAATTGATGCCCAGCTTCTACAGAAACGTACTGGAAGGTGGTAGCAAACCGTCGGCACTTCGAAGTGCGAAGCTGGGTGTCATTCGAGCGCACCCGCGCTATGCGCGTCCCTTCTATTGGGCCCCGTTCGTTCTCATAGGCGAGTAATTAGCCCAGGTTTTCGGCGAGCTAGCGAGCCAGCTGTTGGAGCAGTCGCTGGGTTTCCGTTCTATAATCTGCGACCTGTTGCAATTCTACTTGCTCCAGCCACGTCAGTGCGCTGGAGACGTCATCGATCATGAGTGCCGTTTTCGCGCGAAAGAACGCGATCTCGGCACGCTGAAATGGATCGCTTGATGCGTCGTACGCTTCCTCGAGATGCTGCATGGCATAATTTACTTGCGTACGATCGTAATGAGGAAACAGGCCGAGCGTGCTCTTATGCGCAGTCAACAGTTCCGTTGCCGCCTCGGAGAAGGCACTTTGTGCTGCTGTCTTCGTGCTGCGAGATTGTTGGTCAAGGAGCGCCTCATATCCTGCGAGCGACGCCCAGTGGTAGGTCTGTGGTAATAAGGCTCGTCCGCCCAACCAAAGAGTCACGTAGAGTATGATGGCTACCAACGCGGCGACACTCGTCTTACCGGCCGCTGGTGAGAATAATGAAGTTCGATCTACGACTCGTCTTCTTGCAAATGTGGGGCGGATGGATTCGTGCGGCTCCCATGCCACCGAACGCCCGACGACGTCTTCTCGCTTACGCCAGCATTTTTGCCAGGAAGGATTATTCTCTAAGTTCGTGGTCACCCATTTTTGTTCAGCCGGCGTTAGTGACGCCGCAGACGGAAGTGCTCGCCCGGTGCAGGCATCGAAGTGTCTGTTCAACAATTCTTCGTCGGGCGGAGCAATAGCCAGAAGAACATTGATCCCGATACTTCTCGCTTGCTCGAAACGGTTCGTTCGATTTGCTTCCTCGTACATTATTGCTCCTACGCTATCAATTCAACGATCTGACGGGAAGACATGCCCAATTTCCCATTCGCCCTTCAAATCGACGGCAGCTAGCGTTCGATAGTGGGGGCGACGTTTGCTAACGCGAGACCATCGTAGTGTCGTCGCACGGATTGGTAGAAGCGAGCGACCCGCATTCTTAGGGCTGCCTCGGTCACGTTCAAGTTGGCGGCAATCTGCTTGTAGCTTAAACCTCTTAATCGAGACTCAACGACCGAACGTGTCGTCGCATCCGCATTTTGGAGGACTTGAAGGGTGGCTCTGTACTGATGCCATTCGGCATCGCTCCATCGCTTCCATGGGCGTTCTTCGTATTCGTCGGGGCCAATAGTAAATTCAAAATCCTCAAGTCGGGAGCCACTCACCTTCCTCTTATGATCCCTCCTCTCGCGTTCTATATACCGCACCAACTGATACTTGAGCATGCGGCGAGTAAAACGCGTAGCCGTCCGGATTCGTGGTAACGTCCGCTCAAATTCGACGAAGAACTCCGAGGTCAGCTCTTCGGCATCGTGAGAGGTAAGGGAGCGTTCAGCCCTCGCTTTTGCATGAAAATATTCATGCGCCGTAACGTAAGCCCAACAGCATAGCTTATTTCTCGCATCCATCCGGCCCTCTCTCGCCTCCTCATGCCACTTCTCGACCTCTCGATCACTCGCATCGGATATCGTCGTTGCTTCTGCATTCAACGTGAGCATAGATGAGGCCTCGGGCATTTTTCGCACCCTAGGACGTCACGGGCTCGAAGCATGCCCTGAAATCGCAATGGGAACGGGAATCGGGGGAACGGGGCAATCGCGTATCGAATTTCTCGGCCAAGCCTAAAATGTGTCGGGGGGTACGTCGTGTCACGTGACCTTCCCCGTGGGCCAATCTCGCAAGAAACGAAAGCGCGTCGGAGTTGGACTACTGGGAAATGCAGGAGACGTACTGCTTTCTGGAATATCCCAAAACCGGCTCACAAAAACTTCCGAAAAATTTGCAGAAATCCTTCCGACGCTTTCTGCCAATTATACGCGTGGAATACCGACGGTATGTTACGGCGCCAATGCTCGCGAAGCGCCCGATTGTTAGCTGCCTGGCGTAGAGATGCTACGAGGGCATTGCGATCTAGAGGGTCAACGGCGAGACCCACGTCATGTCCGACGACGACCTTCCGAATCTCGGGCAAATCGCTACCTACCACAGGAAGATTGGACGCAAGATATTCGAACAATTTATTGGGTAGCGCGAGGTGATGATTCAAACAGACGTCTTCGAGCAGCGTGACGCCGATGTCTGCAGAAGCCGTATACGCTAGCAATTCGGAAGGCGGTACCGGATCAAGAAAGTAGACGCGCTTCGGAAAGTCTTGCTTCGAGACTTGATCCACGAGCCTGCTTTTCAACGGTCCGTCACCCAGGAAAATGAGAATGGCGTCGTTCACGTCACGCATTGCATCGACGAGCAGCTCGCATCCCCGGAAATTCCTCATCTGCCCCTGATGCAATATTATCGCTTCGGTTGAGTTAAATCCGATCGCAACGCGGAGACGACTCGACGAACGAACGGGCGGTCTAGGAGGGACGTTGTATACGATTGTGGGGGGGTCGATGCCGTAGAGTTGTACCAGTTTAGCACCGATACCGTCACTCACTGTGATCACTCCATCGGCGTTACGAATGAACTGTCGCTCAATAGATTGCCAGAAAAATCGCATCCACGGACGGCCTACCGTTGATGCGACATATGGATATAATTCTCGTGCATCGTAGATGACGGCCCCTCCGCGCTGTCGTGCAGCACGCGAGAGAGCGGGAAGTACGTAGAGATCACTAGAGTGGTAGACCTTGGCTTGAATCGATGCCGCAAGATCAGCCATGCGGCGATAGTTCTCCCAAAAAAATGACGGACCGGCCCTGGAAAAGCAGTCCAACCAGTGCACACGCGTGAGTGGTATTTCGAGAGAGGAATTGCCCGAGCCGTGAGAGAGTACGTCGACCGCGAATCCGTGCTCGCTCAACGCGCGGATCTGTCGCAGCGCTCTTGAGTTTCGCCGCACGTCACCCGTGAGGGCGAAGACGACATCGGCCATGGATATGTTACGTCTCTACTGGCGAGGAGACTAGTATACCATCGGCATTCAGAGCCGGAGCCTACTAGCGAAAATCAACAGATAAGACGCAGGAGGTCTGAAAAGGTGTCGCTCGATCGCATCTGTAGACCTCACACCGACCGATGTGAAGGTTTCTCAAACGATTCCCTACCGTCCACTGCGAACGGCGTCGGACGTCCGCGACGAATACACGAAAACACCGCACCCCGGTCGCTCCGGAGTGCGGTGCTACTGCATCATTCGCCAAGGGTGGCCATCGGAGGCCGCAGGGGTACCTTCAGGACAAACTTGTAGGTAGGAGTTCAGTCAGGAGTTACCCGATATCGTAGCCTTGGTGAATCTTATTAGATAGTGAGTCGCAGTCTCTCTATTAAAAATCGTGCCGCGAGCGGCTTTCCCCGTTTTCTCGAGGGTCCCGTACGTAGATCTGGCTCCGGTGGGTGAAGCGTCGTGTATTTTTTCCATGACGTCGGTAAATGCGAAACGTCTCGACATCGATGGGCGAGACCGAGAAGATCCTGGTGGGATTTAAGTTTCACGTTCGCAGGCGCGGCGTGAGCAGTCATAGTTTAGGACGTGCATAAAAAATGAAAGCCGGGCAACATTGGCCGCCCGGCTTTCACTTTAGTTAATAATAAAGTATGAATGCCGCCTCTGAGAGTGAAGCTCAGGACGATTACCGTTAGCGGAGCATGTTCTGGTGGGATTTTC
>CAZMXY010000011.1:0-7814 GCA_964570345.1 uncultured Rhodothermales bacterium
TGCTCATTCATCCCGGACGGCGTGTTCATTCATCCCGGAGGCCTGCGCCGGCCTCATCCGCCGGCTCGGATCGATCCTTTCTCGCCAAGTAAAGCGCCCACGCCCAGAGTCCGAGGCACGCCGCGCCGAGCAGGGCCGCCACCGGACGCGCGACGAAGGCCGCCGGGTCGCCGTCGGCCGCCGTCAGGATCTGTATGAAGCGTTCCTCGAGCGGGCCGCCGAGAATGATGCCCAGCACGACCGGTCCGAGCGGCACGCCGAATCGCTCGAGCGCGAATCCGAGCAGCCCCATTCCGAGCATGATGCCGACGTCGAAGTTGCTGCTGTTGATCGCGTAGGCGCCGACGATGCAGAGGAGCAGGATGATCGGCATGAGGATGCGCTGCGGCACGCGGACGACCTGTGTGCCCGTTTTGATGGCCAGGAGGCCGACGGGCAGGAGGACGAGGTTGGCCACGATGAAGATCAGGTAGATGCTGTAGACGAGTCCGGCCTGCTCGACAAAAATGTCGGGACCCGGATTCAGGTTCTTCATCAGCAGCACGCCGATCACGATCGCGGTCACCGAATCGCCGGGAATGCCGAAGACGAGTGCCGGGATCCAGCTTCCCGCCAGGGCGGAAGAATTCGCCGCGGTCGCATCCGAAATGCCCTCGGCAGATCCTTCTCCGTACTCGTTCGGCGTCTTGCTGGCGCGCTTCGACGCGGCCAGTGACACCCACGAGGCGATGTCGGCCCCGGCGCCCGGGAGCATGCCGACGACGGAACCGATGACTCCGGAGCGGAGCACGTGGCGTATGCGGCGTCGCACGTCGGTGACCGCCGGCCGGAAGACGTCGGAGATCGGCGTAATCACGTACCGCCGGACGAAGGTCTCGTCGTGCCTCTGCACAGACGTCGTCGGGAGGTTCGGGTCGCGCGCAGCACCGCCGATCAGATTGTTCAGTACTTCGGAAAAACCGAAGAGCCCGATCATGGCCGGTATGAAACTGATTCCCTGGAATAGCTGCGGCTGACCGAACGTGAACCGCGCCTGCGTATGGACGGCGCTGAGTCCGACCGTCGCCAGGAGGAGGCCGATGAGCATCCCGAGCGAGGCCTTGCTCAGCGATCCGCGCGAAACGACGACGGCCGAGCTCAGGCCGAGCAGGTAGAGCCAGAAGTACTCGGCGACGCTGAAAACCGTCGCAATGCGGGCCAGCTGGTGCCCCAGCGCCATGAGGACGAGGGCGCCAAAGAGTCCGCCGAGCACGCTCGAGACGAGGGCCGTGCCGAGGACGTAATCGGATTTCCCCTGCCGGGTCAGCGCGTAGGCATCGTCGACGTATGCCGCCGAGGCCGGCGTGCCCGGAATACGGAGGAGGGTCGTAGGCAGATCGCCCGCGAAAATGGCGCAAGCCACCATCGTCACGATGCCGGCCAGTGCCGGCACCGGATCGAGCCAGTAGGTGAGGGGGATGAACAGCGCGACGGACATGGTCGCGGTGAGTCCCGGCATCGCACCCATGAATACGCCATACAGGGCCGAGGCTACGATGATCGCCAGCACTTCGGGGGTCAGGATGACCTGCTGAATGGCTTGAAGGAGGGCGTCGGTCATCTCACCAGCCGAGCACCCCCCAGGGAAGCGGTACGCGGAGCAGGACGCCGAAGAGGTGATAGGATACGGCGGCGAAGATCGCTGCAATGGCAACGGCCAGCGGCATCCGAACGCGCATGAGAAGGAAGAGGCTCAGGAGGATGAGGGTCGTCGTGACGACGTACCCGAGGTGCGCCGAAAGCAAGACGTAGAGGACGACGGCGCCGATGGCACCGCAGACCAGGACGAGGGTGCGGCGGTTGATCTCATGTCTCCTTCGACGCTCGATTCTCGTGTGCGTCACTATCGAGGCCACCAACGAGAGCACGAGCAGCGCGCCGACGACCCCCGGGAATAGCCACGGACCGTACGTCTGCGTCCGTACCGACTGAAAGGCGTCACTCCGGAAAATGGCTCCAAATCGTTCGTTCTCACTCGCCAGCTCCCGCTCGAAGGCCGCGGGCCCATCCGCCGCCCATCCGAACCCGGCTCGTTCGCAGAATTGCCTGAATTCGTCGCTCGTCACGACGCGTTCGACGGCTTCTTCGAGAATCTCGACACGATCTTCCGGCACGCCCAGGGGAAGCGCCAAACCCCGCCACGTGAAGGTCGTCCAATCGCTTCCCGTTTCTATCAACGTCGGAACGTCGGGCACCGACGGCAGGCGCTCGTCGGACATGGTGGCGAGGCAGCGAATCCTATCGGCATCCAGCAAAGATCGAGCTTCCGGAACGCTGCAACTGACGATCTGGATGCCGCCGGCCATGAGTTCTTGCAGCGAGGGCGCCGAGCCATTCAGCGACACCCACACGACGTCGGTCGGATCCAGGTCGTTCTCGATGAGCCAGCCCGCCAGGGCTACGTGCCAGATGCCCCCGAAAGCCGTGCCTGAGGCTCTGAACGAACGCGGATTTTCTCGAATCGCCGTTTCGAGGTCGTCGATACTCGTCCACGGTGCGTCGTCGCGAACGAACAGCGCGGCATAGTCGCGGTTAACGCGCATCAGGGGGCGAAAATCGCGATGGGTGACGTTGGTCAATCCCCGCCAGTGGAGCATGTTGAGCTCGGAGGTGATCATCGTCATCGTATACCCGTCCTCGAGGGCCAGCGCACCGCGGGTGTGCCCCGTGACGCCGGCGCCTCCACTGGCGTTTACGACGTTGACCGGGACGCCGAGCTCTCGCTCGAGCTGGGAGGCCAACTGTCGCGTAATCCGATCCGTGCCCCCGCCCACCGACCAGGGGCAGATCAACGTGATGGGGCGGCTTGGAAACTCGCCACCGGTGCGGCATCCGAGAGCCGCGAAGACCAGCAACAAAGCGGTGAGAAACGAGCGCATCGTGACGATACTGGATTCTTATTCGACTCGATTCACGAGCGTCCCGATCGGTTCGATCGTGATCGAGATTTCGTCGCCCGAGCGCAGCGTGAACTCGTCCGGCGGGACGATACCGGTTCCCGTCAGGAGGTAGCAACCGTCCGGAAAGACGTTGTCGCGAAAGAGAAAGTCGACGAGCTCCTCGGGGGTCCGTTTCATCGAGCTCAGCGCCGTCGATCCGGCGAATACTACGCCTCCATCCCGCACCACGTCCATCCTGATTTCCGTCTCGCGAGGCAGGGGATCCGGTCCCAGAAGCAGCGCAGGGCCGACCGCGCAGGACCGCGCGTAGACTTTCGCCTGCGGGAGATACAGCGGATTCTCGCCTTCGATGTCGCGGGCGCTCACGTCGTTGCCTATGGTGAATCCGATGATTCGGCCCGAAGAACTGACGGCGAGAGCGAGCTCGGGCTCGGGCACGCTCCAGTCGGAGTCGCCGCGGACGCGTACGACCTCTCCGTGGCCCGAGATGCGGCTCCGGCTGCCTTTGAAGAAGAGTTCGGGGCGGACGGCCGTGTAGACTCGATCGTAGAAGCCGCCGCCGCCCGCCGATTCCGCCTCGGCCATGCGCGCCGAACGGCTTCGGAAGTACGTTACGCCGGCAGCCCATACCTCTTGCCGGCCGATGGGAGCCGTAAGCTCGTCCACGTCCGATACGGGCCGCCCCGCGGCAAGCGCATTCGATACGAGATCGAACGGCTCGGTCGCCGTGAACAATGCGTCCCACTCCAGATCGACGGCAAACCTCTCGCCGTCGCGCGCTTCGAGTATCACGCCGAGTCGAGTCAAGTAGGCCTTCATGCCTGCCACGCCGATCCCTCCGGATACGAATAGGCATCCAGCGAAGCCTCGTACATCGTGATGCTGTAGCCGGGTGCGTCCGGCACCCGATAGCGGGCGTCTTTCACGACCACCGGATCCACGAAATGCTCGTGCAGATGGTCGACGTATTCGATGACGCGGTTTTCGAGGCTGCCGCTGACGCAGAGGTAGTCGAAGATCGACAGATGCTGAACGTATTCGCAGAGCCCGACCCCGCCGGCGTGCGGGCAGACGGGTACGCCGTACTTTGCCGCCATCAACAGAACGGCCAACACTTCGTTGACCCCTCCGAGTCGACAGCTATCGATCTGGCAGATGCCGATCGCATTGGCGAGGAGGAGCTGCTTGAAAATGACTCGGTTCTGCGCGTGTTCGCCGGTGGCTACCTTGATTGGATTCAGAGCGCGGGCGATGGCCGCGTGGCCCAGCACGTCGTCCGGGCTGGTCGGCTCCTCGATCCAATACGGCCGGAATTCGGCCAGCGCGTTCATGTGGCGGATGGCCTCTCCGACGTCCCAGCGCTGATTGGCGTCCATCATGAGCACGCGGTCGTCCCCGATTTCTTCTCGAATGATGGCGGCCCGTCGCCGGTCGTCCGAAAGGTCGGATCCTACTTTTTGCTTGAAGTGGGTCCAGCCCTCCGCGACGGCTTCGCGACAGAGACGCCGGATCTTCTCATCGGAGTAGCCGAGCCATCCCACGCTCGTCGTATAAGCCGGATATCCGTTATTGCGCAGCCGTTCCAGCCGCTCGGAGCGCGTCGGGGCCAGGGCACGCAGCCGGTCGAGCGCCTCGTCCGGCGTGATCGCGTCGGTGACGTATTGGAAGTCGATGACGGAGACGAGCTCTTCCGGACTCATGTCCGCGAGCACCTTCCACAGCGGTTTCTCGTCGATTTTCGCAATGAGGTCCCAAACGGCGTTGACGATGGCGGCCGTGGCCAGGTGGATCACGCCTTTTTCGGGACCGAGCCAGCGTAGCTGGCTGTCGCAGGTGAGGCTCCGCCAGAAGGGCACCATGTCGTTGCGTATGCTCTCGACGCTCCTGCCCTCGACGATCGGAGCGAACGAGCGTACGGCCCGGACGACGATCTCATTCCCACGGCCGCACGTAAACGTAATTCCGTTCCCACACAGCCCGTCCACGTTCGTGCGTAGGGTCACGTACGTCGCGGAATAGTCCGGATCGACGTTGACCGCGTCGGATCCGTCGAGCGTGCGTGACGTCGGAAAGCGAACGTCCCGGACGTCAACTCGTGTTATCGTTGTCGACATAAACCGTACGTCATTGTGGTGAGGCGGCTGTCGCCGCACGAAAAGGACCGTCCCGTAGACGTCTGCATTCGTCAGGGCGAGTAGAATGAAACGGCGACCGTCGCCGGCCCGCCGTTCTACATCGCGGTGAATCCGCCGTCCACCGGGAGGGCGATGCCCGTGACGAACCGTGACTCGTCCGAGACGAGCCAAAGCGCGGCGTCGGCGCACTCCTCGGCCGTTCCGAGCCGGCCCATTGGTTGGGCTTCCGACATCTGCTTCCACGTAGCCGCCGGATCCGGCGCCTTATGCGCCACACCGCGAAGCATGGGTGTGTCGATAATGCCGGGACAGAGGGCGTTGACCCGAATTCCTCGGGTGGCATAGTCCAGCGCCAGGGCGCGGGCGAGCTGAATGACCGCCCCCTTCGTCGCGCAGTAAACGGGTGAATCCTCCTGCGCGACGAGTCCCGTCTTGCTGGACATGAACAAAATGTTGCCGCCCCCCTGCTCGAGCATGATCGGGATGGCGTATCGGCTCGCGTACATCAGCGCCTTTACGTTGACCATGATCAACCTATCGATCTCGTCGTCGGTGGTGTCGGGAAGCTCCTTCGGGAGCGCAAGCCCCGCGTTGCAGAAGAGGACGTCTATTCGTCCATACTTCTCGACGCAAGCGTCGATCATGCGTTCGTTCTCTTCGCGACTCGAGACGTCGATGCGTTCGAACTGCGCCGCACCCCCTGCAGCGCGAATCTCCTCAGCGACGCCACGGCCGTTCTCTTCGGCGACGTCGGCGAGGAACAGCTGGGCGCCCTCGCGAGCGAACAGGAGGGCCGTTGCCCTTCCGATTCCGGTCGCGGAGCCCGTAATGACGACGGATTGTCCTTGCAGGCGCATAAACTTAAACGGCAAATTCGTATGCGAACATACGTATTGGCTCGGATAATTCGGTAGGATGGAAGTGCCGGGCCACCATTTGATGGGGTTTGACAAGGGTGGGGTTCGCGCGCTCCGTTGGACATCGGCCCGGCCGAGCGTTATCGTTAGGCCGTATGCTGCGACCGTGACGAAATGATAATGGGCGATCGACTCAAGGACAAGACGGCCGTGATAACGGGTGCGAGCTCCGGCATCGGCCGCGCGGCCGCCGTCCTTTTCGCGAACGAAGGGGCGCGTGTTGCCATGCTCGACGTCGACGAGGAGGCCGGCCGTTCGGTGGCGGTCCAGATCGGTGACGCCGCACGGCTCATTCTCTGCGACGTCGGGGATCGAAAGGCCGTCGAGGCGGCGTTCAAGACGGCAGCGAGCGAGGTCGGACCAATCGACGTCTTGTTCAATAACGCCGGAATCGCCCACGTCGGAAACGTCGAAACGACGAGCGAGGAGGATTTCGACCGGATTTACCGCGTGAACGTGAAAGGGGTCTATCACTGCCTTCAAGCCGCCGTGCACGCCATGAAAGGCCGAGGGGGTTCGATCGTCAACATGGCGTCGACCGCGTCGTCCATAGGAATTCCCGATCGATTCGCTTACTCGATGAGCAAGGGGGCCGTGCTCACGATGACCCTCTCCGTCGCGTGTGATTATCTGGCGGAGCACATCCGCTGCAATGCGATCGCCCCGGCACGGATTCACACGCCGTTCGTCGACGGTTTTCTCGCACGGAATTATCCCGGTCGCGAGAAGGAAATGTTTGAGGTGCTCTCGCGATCCCAGCCCATAGGACGGATGGGCACTCCGGAAGAAGTCGCCGAGCTGGCCGTCTTCCTCGCATCCGACGCCGCGGGATTCATCACCGGATCGATATTCCCCATCGACGGCGGCACCGTGACGTTAAGACCCTAAAGCCATGAAACTGATTCGATACGGCCGGCCCGGCGAGGAGAGGCCCGGAGTACTTCTGGAGGACGGCACACGCGTCGACGCGACGGCCGTGACGCCGGATTACGACGAGGTTTTTTTCGGGGGCGACGGGCTGGAAAGGCTTCGCGCCCGGCTGAATGACGGCGATCTCGCGACCGTCGACCCTGAGGCGCGGCTCGGCCCACCGATCAAGCGACCGAGCAAAATCGTCTGCGTCGGCCTCAACTTTTTCGATCACGCGGAGGAGTCGAACCTGCGGGTCCCCGACGAACCGGTCCTGTTCACGAAGGCGTCCAGCGCGATATCCGGACCGTTCGACGAGATCGTCTTGCCGCGAGGATCGATGAAAACCGACTGGGAAGTCGAGCTCGCATTCGTGATCGGACGGACGGCCCGATACGTGAACGAATCCGATGCGCTCGACCACGTCGCGGGTTATACCGTCCTCAATGACGTCTCCGAGCGATCGTATCAAATTGAACGGGGCGGACAGTGGGTGAAAGGCAAAAGCTGCGACACGTTTGCTCCGATTGGGCCCTATCTCGCGACGCCGGACGAGATCGAAGACGTCCACGATCTCCGGATGTGGTTGAAAGTCAACGGTCAGATGATGCAGGACGGCTCCACCGCGCACATGGTATTTAAGGTGCCCACCCTCGTGAGCTACGTCAGTCAATTCATGACGCTTCTGCCGGGCGACGTCGTCTCCACGGGAACGCCGGCCGGCGTGGGGCTCGGAATGCGTCCGCCCCAGTACCTGAAGTCCGGCGACGTCGTGGAGCTGGGCATCGAAGGGCTCGGCGCGATGCGACAGTCGGTCGCAGCCGCGCGTGAATCCTTGGTTAATGATTCCATCGTCTAGTCTCAGGCGCTTATTTTCGACGGTTGACCGTCTGACGGTTCGACGGGTTGACCGT
>CAZMXY010000011.1:7914-53545 GCA_964570345.1 uncultured Rhodothermales bacterium
GGTTGACCGTCTGACGGTTCGACGGGTTGACCGTTGACGGTCCGACGGTCCGACGGTCCGACGGTTCGACGGTTCGACGGGTTGACGGGTTGACGGTCCACGGTCGACCGTCTGACGGTTGACGATGAGTTCGAGCTCGTGTCCCGCGGTTGATCCCAGCGCCTCCCGAATTCTGATTGCAGTACTAAAGCGATATGGCATCGTCGCCTGAACGGTCGGTCTACATTCACAAATTCGGCGGAACGTCGCTGCAGACGTCCGAGCGTATCACGCGCGCGGTCGACCTCGTGCTTCGTCAAGTGGAGGAGGACGGGCTGAAGGTCGTCGTCGTTTCGGCATTCGGTGGGGTTACCGACCTGCTCTTCACGGCGATAGACGAGGCCCTCGCTCGCACTGGGAAGCATACCGATCTCCTTGCCGGACTTCAGCAGCGGCACAACGACGTCCTCGAAGCCCTCGTCCGGCCCGAGGAGCGCGCAGCCGTCACTGCCGAAATGGTTGCGCGCTGGAGGGACCTCGGTGAGCTGCTCGACGGCGTCTTCCTACTTCGCGAGTGTACGAACCGAACGCGGGATGCCGTGATCGGGATGGGGGAGCGCCTTTCGACGCCGCTCGTGACCGCCGCCTTCCGAACGGCCGGTCGCGACGCCGTTTCGATCGACGCACGGAGCCTCATCCGCACCGATTCCGCATTCGGTGAAGCGAACGTGCTGTTCGACGAGACCGACGCGCAGATTCAAGAGGCCTTCAAGAAAATTCCCGACACGACAATCGCCGTCGTGACCGGATTCATCGGTTCGACGGCTCGCGGCGTGGCCACGACGCTCGGACGATCGGGCAGCGATTACACCGCTACCATTCTAGGCGGTGCGCTCAAGGCCCGACACGTCATCATCTGGACCGACGTCGACGGCGTCCTCTCGGCTGATCCACACCTCGTTTCAGAGGCCTTCGCACTTCCGCAGCTCAGTTATCGGGAGGCGGCCGAGCTGGCGTACTTCGGCGCGAAAGTGCTGCACCCGCGTACGATGCGGCCGCTTCTTCGCCCGCGTATTCCGCTGCGCATCAAGAACACGCTGAATCCGGATGCACCGGGGACGCTGATCTCCGAGAAAACGACCACGATGGAGGGTCACGTGAAGGCGATCACGGCCATTCGTGAGGTGGCCGTCGTGATGCTTGAGGGCACCGGTCTCGTGGGAATTCCGGGGATTTCGGCCCGGGCGCTTTCGGCCCTGGCAGCCGAGAATATCAACGTGTTGATGATCTCGCAAGCCTCCAGCGAACAGAGCCTTTGCTGCGTCGTGCCGGTCGCGGCGGCAGAGGAGTCGGCGGTCGCGCTGCGCAGGGCCTTCGAGCTCGAATTGTCACGCGGTGACGTCGCCAGCATCTATACGATCGAGGCATGTGCCGTCATCTCCTCTGTCGGCGACAACATGCGCGAGCGCCCCGGCCTGGCGGGACGCATGTTTGCCACGCTCGGCCGCAGCGGCGTCAACGTGCTCGCCATCGCGCAAGGCGCCGCGGAAACGAACATCTCAGCCGTCGTGCGCGACGCGGAGGCGAAGCAGGCCGTCCACGCGCTTCACGACGAATTCGCGCTCGTGCGACATCGCGTCCACGTCTTCATGATCGGAGCCGGAGTCGTCGGACAGGCCGTCCTTAGGATGCTCGCCGATCAACAACAGACCCTTTTGGACCGTCTGAATTTGAACATCCATCTCGTGGGCGTCGCCAACACGTCCCGAATGGCGTGGAATATCGAAGGCATCTCGTTCGAAGAGGCCATAGACACGCTTCGGGGGAGTGACCGGCAGGGCGGACTCGACGCGATCCTGACACATCTCAAAGAGGCGAAATTGAATCGTCTCATGGTCATCGACGCGACCGCCTCCGACGAGGTGGCGCACCATTATCCCGACCTTCTGGAGCGCTCAATCGCCGTCATTACGCCGAACAAGCGTGCTAATACGAAGGATCAAGCGTTCTACGAGCGCCTGCAGCGAGCCGCTCATCGCCAGCAAGTGCCGTATCTGTACGAAACGACCGTAGGCGCCGGGTTACCGGTCATCTCCACCCTGCGAGACTTGATCCGATCGGGCGATCGCATCCAACGGATCGAAGGAGTGCTTTCCGGCACGCTTGCCTACATCTTCAACGGGATGGCCGCGGGTCAAAAATTTTCAGATGCCGTACGAACGGCTCGCACGCGCGGTTTTACGGAGCCGGATCCGCGTGACGATTTGAAGGGCGAGGACGTGGGACGGAAGCTGCTCATACTCGCGCGTGAGATGGGGCTGTCGGTTGAGCGCGACGACGTGGCCGTCGAATCGCTCGTTCCGCCGCACCTCTTCGACGTTACCGTCGACCGGTTCATGGACTGTCTGGACGAGCTGGACGCCGAATGGCACGAACGAATAAAGGCCGCGCGAAAGGAGGGCGCACGGCTGCAGTATATCGCGCTGATCGAGGACGGCCGGCTCAGCGTTCGTACTCGACAAGTCAGTCCGGACTCGCCGTTTTCTCACCTCAAGGGTACGGATAACATGGTCGTCTACACGACGGGTCGCTACAATGAATTCCCGCTCGTCGTCCAGGGACCGGGTGCAGGGCCGGTCGTGACCGCGGCCGGCATCCTCGCCGACTTGATCAAGGCGGCCGAACTCGGCGGATAACGCCGCCGATCGCGCCTCCGGTCGTTTCGAAAAAGGGACAGCAATCGAATGCGGCCACTGCTAGACTGGTGGAACGGATGCACGACGACACACGATGAGACTGGCGCTGGTCGGAACCGGACAGATGGGCGACGCCGTCGGTGTGGTCGCCGGTGAGCGTGGACACGAGGTCGTGGCGCGTTTCAACTCCGATGCTCCCCTGACGGGAAGTGATCCGACGGCATTGGAAGACGTGGATGCGGCCATCGATTTTTCGCTGCCCTCGTTGGCTGCCGAACACATCGAGTTGTATTGCCGCAGGGGGACGCCCGCGGTGATCGGTACGACGGGCTGGTACGATCGGCTGGAGGAGGTTCGTGGATGGGTCGATGACCACGATGGGAGCATTTTGTACGCCCCCAATTTTTCTCTGGGCGTCGCCCTCCTCGTTCGAGCACTGCGTGCCGTCACGCCGGTTCTCGACCGCTTGCCCGAATACGATCCGTTCGTACACGAGATTCATCACGTGCGCAAGGTGGACAGCCCGTCCGGAACGGCGTCGATGCTCGCCCGCGTTTTGATCGACGGATTGAGCCGCAAGACGCGAATCGAGACGGAGACGCAGCACGGACGGATCGAGACGGACGCATTGCACGTAACGTCAACTCGAGCCGGCGGCGTATTCGGAAAGCACACGATTGGAATTGACTCGCCCTTTGATACGATCGAGCTCGTGCACGAGGCCAAGAACCGGCAGGGATTCGCGTATGGAGCGGTCCGGAGCGCGGAGTGGCTGCAAGGACGAACGGGATTGTTTACTCTCGACGACGTTCTCGCAGAACGAGAGTAGAGCGAAGAGCGCGGAGAAAAAAGCGAGGGGCGAGGAGAGTAGAGCGAGGGGCGAGATGCGAGGAGAAAGGAGAGAGAAGTGAGCATCGACGATGCAAACAGGGACGAGCCATGGCAGAATTCATTTTTAGAGGCGCAGGCACGGCCATCGTCACGCCGTTCACGATGGACGACCAGATCGACTTCGATGCCTTTCGCCGTCACGTAGAGCAGCAGATTGAAGGCGGCGTCGATGCGCTCGTCGTGCTGGGGACGACCGGCGAGAACGCGACCATCTGGCCGAAGGAGCGCCGCGAGCTCGTCGAAAGGGCGATCGAGTTCGTCGGCGGACGCGTTCCCGTCATCATCGGCTCGGGCAACAATTCGACGAGCGAAAGCATCGTGTTCTCAAAAGAAGCCACGGCTTCGGGGGCTGACGGACTGCTGGTCGTCGGTCCGTACTATAACAAGCCGACGCAGGCCGGATTCCGAGCACACGTCGCGGCGATCGCCGATGCAACCGACACGCCGATCGTGATCTACAACGTCCCCGGTCGTACGAGCTTCAACATCCTCCCGGAAACCATCCTTCAACTGGCCGAGGAGGTGCCGAGCGTCGTAGGAGTCAAGGAGGCTTCCGGAAGTCTCGCACAGATCAGCGACGTCCTGTCGCACCGTCCGAGTTCGCTTGCCGTGTATTCGGGTGACGACGAAATCACCCTGCCGCTGATCGCACTCGGCGGGGACGGCGTCGTTTCGGTGCTCAGCAACGCCCTTCCGGAGCCCTTCGTCGAGCTCGTTCACCTGGCGCTCGACGGCCGCCTCGCAGAAGCGAAAGAACGGCACTTCAGGCTGCTGCCGGCGATGCGGGCCTGCTTTCTCGAGACCAATCCGATACCTATCAAGGCCGTGCTGAACGCGCTCGGACTGATGAACAGCCGCCTGAGATTGCCGCTGGTCGAGATGGAAGAATCCAATCGCCGGCGGGTGCTCGAAACGTTTGCACCTTTCGTCGAGGTAAAGGTATAAAGATCGTCGCGGCGAGATCCGGAGCGCCGCCCGACCACGGCTGCCTCCGATCAGTAATGGTCCACGTGTCCACAGAGGAGCTCGTCGATCTTACTCATTAGCGTCTCCGTCGAAAAGGGCTTCATCAGACACGCGTCCGCCCCGTTTGCAGCGGCACGTTCGCGAACGGAGGGCGAATTGTTTGCCGTGGTGAAGATGACGGGCGTTTTGCGAATGACCACGTCTTCACGAATTCCGCGTAGCACCTCCAGCCCGTCTGCACCGGGCATCTGAAAGTTCGTCAACACGAGGTCGGGTCGATGTCGACGAGCCAGAAAGATACCGTCGCGGCCGTTCGCCGAAGTGTACGTCCGGAACCCCTCCATCCCCAGGAAAATTTCGAGTCCCTCCAGGAGATTGAGGTCGTCTTCTATGATCAATATCGATCGCATCAATCACCTCCATGGTCTGCTGCGTCCACTTCTGGCTTTACGAAGCCGTGTATGGCGCGTTTCGCAACGAATCCGTCCGCTTTGCAGGTTTGCCCAGTTCGTTTCGTAGATGTGACGCAGTCGTCCTCTACTCAACGAAGCGGTAATGATCGTCATTCGTCCGTTCGCTTCGTAGACGTGAGGCCGTTGCTCGCACGGCGAGCACAGGCGTCATTCCGTTGTGGCTCCGTCTACGAGAAGGACGAGAATGAGGACGACGCCCCGGGCCCGGTGTATGGGTGAACGCGGGGCATCAGCGTGTATTGAACAACGACGCGATCGTGCCCAGCGTCGCCGTGTACAGAGCGGATCCAAGCCAGAGCGTCGTCAGCAGATATGAGTTTCGAGTTCCCGCGTCGAGGGCGAGGAACAGCACGAGCAGGCCGTTGTGGAGCAACGCGATGACCAGGCTCCCAATGAAGGCCTGCTGAGGGAGGATGAGCAGCGTTTCTCGCTCGTTTGCCGGAAAGAGTCCGACCAGGAAGCCTACGAGCGTTTTCACGAACATGTGGATTCCCCACGTGCCGTAAATGACGTCCATCAAAAGTCCCAGTGCGAATCCGGTCACGGCACCCGCACTCCGGCCGTTGCGAACGCCCATCCATGCCACGAACAATAGGACGGCATCCGGATAGGCACCCCACAATCTCAACCGACCGAGGACAAGCCACTGAACGAGGAAGACGAGCACGCCGAGAAGGGCTTGTCGTACCAATGAGGGCATCAGATCGCGTGGTCACTCAGAATTTGAATGCAGCGGGAATCTACGAGCCCACCTGCGCCGACGCCAGTTCCATGACGATTCGGTCAATCGACTGCGTTACGTGATACGACGGTATAGAGTAGTTATTCGCGAAGACGGCGAAGGCGACGATTTGACCACGCGGCGTCGTGGCATATCCGCTGAGAGACCGAACGAACTCGAGTGATCCCGTCTTGGCGAAGACGGGCAGATTGTGTAGCCGATGGCGGAGCGTGGATTGCGGTTCGCCCCCTCTGGCCAGAGAGGCGAAGAAGGCAGCGTGCTCGCGATGGCCGTGCATGTGAGCGAGCAGTTTGGCCATGGCCTCGGGCGTCACGAAGTTTTTCCTGGACAGGCCGGACCCGTCGCGAATGGAGATGGCACTCGTGTTGGCGCCGGCACGTGCCAGCAGTTCTTTGACGCGCCGCTCGCCACCGCTGGCCGATCCGCCGGGCGCAAACGTTCGGAAGACCTGTTCGGCGTAGAAATTATTGCTCTCTTTGTTCACGAGAACCAGAATTTCCGACAGGGGCGGCGAAACGTAGGCGAAAAGGGGCGAATCTTTACTGTATTCGTAGTCCACCAGATCGTCGACGTCGACGGCTTCCGCCTCGACCTCGATGCCGTGGCCCTCGAGATAGCTGCTGAAGGCCCGAACCGCGAATGCCGTCGGGTTGGTGACGGGCATGACGATGGTGCCTGCATACCGGATCGGAATGCTTCCGCGAAACGAAATGGATTCGCCGCCGAGCGCGCGGTCGGTCTGTACGGCGATCCCTCGCTGCCGGCCCCGCGTCGTCATCCTGTTGTTGATCTCGAGGTAGCCCTCCGGTCGTGTTTCGATCTGCGGAGGTTCTCCGGGTGCGGATGCCGTGATCTTGATCTCGACCACGTTGTCGTTGTAGGCGATGCCGTTGGTGCTGACGCCGAGGAGCCGGCTGGACTGGGCGGTGACGTAGTCGATGTCCCATCCTTCGGCATAGGGGCGGTCGTCGAAGACGTCGTCATCGCCGACGATTCGGCCTTCGATCCTCCGTACGCCCATTTCGGCCAGCCGTCGGGCCCACGTTCGGAGCGGGTCGGCGCCTCCGGCGAATACGCTCCCGAAGGTGGGGTCGCCGGACCCTCGCAAGACGAGATCACCCTCGAGTACGTCACCTCTGATCCTGCCGTCGAAATAGAGCGCCGTGCGATAGCGGTAGGAAGAACCCAGAGCGTCGAGAGCGGTGGCGGAGACGAGGATCTTTTGATTCGATGCCGGAATGAACGTCTTGTCTGCATCGCGGCTGTAGAGTACGTCGCCGGTCGCCAGATCCTCGACGTGAATCCCCCAGAAAGCGCTCCGGGCACCGTCCTCGCCCAGGATCTGCTCAATTCGGGATGCGAGCTGTGCGTCTTGAGGTGCTTGGCCCCCGAACGCCGATCCCAGTACGGCGATCACGACGGCCGAAATGCAGAAAATCGAATCGCTCTTGATCACAAAAATGGTGTCGATGTCCGCTGTTGATCCGAAGCGGCGAGACGGAACCCCAGTCCGCTGCCGGTGTTCGTCTAACGCCGTCCCGCTGGATATCTTCCGTCCCATCTCGGTCCTACACGAACTTCACAGAACCGTTCATGGCAAAGCGCAAAGGACGCCGGCGTACGCCCCGCGCACGTGATCAGCGGCGCAAGGCGAGCATGGTTTTCGGTCGCCGCAACTACGTCTTGCTCCTTGTCGGCGTCGTGGCGGTCTTCGTAGGTTTCGTCATGATGCGCCTCGAGAACGAAGTGGATGGTTTCATTTCTTTGTACGTCGCTCCTCTCATCATTCTGGCGGGCTATCTCGAGATAATCTATGCCATCATGGTCGATCCGGATCGCCCGCAGACGCAGGGAAAGGAGGCATAGGATCCTTACGACGGGGACGTGCGACAGGGAATGAAAAGCTCTGCCTCAGTACAGCAAGTAGGGCCGGCGAACGTCTCGGAATCGGCGCACGTCCTCCTCCCACGAGTCGATGATCGATCGGGGTGAAGCGTTGTTTTTCAGCATCTCGTGGAGCCGCTCCGTTCCGGCAAGCCGCGCCAGGCCGTCGGGCCGACTGACGAAATCGTCGACGCCCTTGTCCGCTGCTTGTTCGTAGAAGGCATGGAAGACGTAGATGCCGGTCTCGACCGGCTGAAACGCGGCGGGATCGGTGATTTCGTAGCGGATTCCCTGAAGCTCGCGGCCTTCGAGCTTCGGATGGGACGACATCCCCTCGATACTTCTAGGTGTAAACTCGGTCGGCGCAAAACGGACGCCCGGCAAGCTGCGGGCATTCAGCGAATCGGCCAGGGCCTGCCCATCCGCCCACGGTGCGCCCAGCAGGATGAACGGCGACCGAGTGCCACGACCCTCGCTCGCCGACGTCGCCTCGAAGAAGACGTCGCCTGCATAGACGAGTGCGGTTTCGAAATCGGGGATGTTCGGACTGGGAGGATTCCAGGGCAGCCCCGTCTCGGGCCAGAGCACGTCCCGCTCCCAGCCCTCCATGCTGATGACCGTCAGCTCGAGCCCTTCCAGTCCGTCGAGGAGAGCTTCGCCCTGGATCAGTCGCGCAAGCTCCCCGATGGTCAGCCCGTAGGCGACGGGAATCGGGTATTGGCCCACGAAGGATTCGAATCCCTCCTCGAGTACGAAGCCGGATACGTATTCGCCGCCGAGTGGATTGGGTCGGTCGAGTACGTAGAACGGAACGTCATGCTCAGCCGCTGCCTGCATGGCTAGACCGAGCGTGGAGATGTACGTATAGAATCGCGAACCGACGTCCTGGATGTCGTAGACGAGGGCGTCTACGTCTGCCAGCATCGCAGCCGTCGGCTTTCGATTCGCCCCATAGAGGCTGAAAATCGGCGCGCCGGTCGCCGCGTCGCGTCCGTCTCCGATTTTTTCCCCGGCGTCTGCGTCGCCACGGATACCGTGCTCCGGGCCGAAGAGGGCCGTCACTTCCTTGCCCGGCGCACGGTGAAAAAGGTCGATCAAATGCGCCGTGTCTACGCGAGCCGTGTGGTTGACGATGAGTCCGACGCGCTGCTCGCGAATCGCGGCGAAACCGGTGTCCGCAAGGACGCGTGCGCCTACTCTCACGATGGATTCGATCGTGTCCGGGGCCGCGATTCGCAAGGCTTCACCCACGTCTTCCCGGCGCGTTTCGCTCTCACAGGCCGACGCCAGGAGGGTGGCCACGAGCACGATGATCGGGCCGGCGCGAAATCGGTGTCGACGGTCCCCGTGCGCAAGTGTGCTCGGCACGTGCGGCGCCGAGATGCTCATCGAAAGACACCGTCCGTCGTTAACTGTTGGCGACGATTTCATGCTCAGGGAAGAAGTAGTTGGATTCAAGTTTTCCATTGTCCTCGGAATCGGATCCGTGGACGATGTTTTGCCCCATGTCGTCGGCGAAGGCCCTGCGGATGGTACCCTCTTCGGCTTCCGCGGGGTCGGTCGCGCCGATGAGGTCACGGAAGTCTTGGACGGCATTCTCCTTCTCTAGGACGATCGGCACGCAGGGACCACTCGACATGAATTCCGTCAATTCCTCGAAGAAGGGACGGCCGCGATGCACAGCGTAGAAGCCCTCCGCCTCGGTTTTGGTGAGTTTGACCAGCCGCATGGCACGTACCCGGAATCCGGCCTCCTGAATGCGCCGGACGACTTCTCCGATCAGGTTTTTTCGAACGCAATCGGGCTTGAGTATGGCTAACGTTCGTTCCATTCCGCAATCGTCGTTGGTGTGACTTAGATGGATGCAGCAGAGTTCGGGGGGCTTTCGATCGCCCGACGATTCGCGTTCGACCGCGCCGTCGAGGGGTGGTGAGGGAGGGCGAAGACGTGCTACACGTGTGTTTCGGCGTGATAGGAAGAGCGGACCAGGGGACCGCTTTCGACGTGCTCGATGCCCTTCGCCTCGCCGACGTCTTTATACCAGCGGAAGACGTCCGGATGGATGAATTCCTCCACCGGGAGATGCATGCGCGTCGGCTGCAGGTACTGTCCGATCGTCATGACGTCCACGCCGTTCGCGACGAAGTCATCCATCAGCTCGAGTACTTCCTCCTGAAGCTCGCCGAGGCCCACCATGATCCCACTCTTGGTGCGCAACCCCTGCTTCTTCGATCGCCGCAGGACCTCGAGCGAACGGTCGTAATCTGCCTGGGGCCGTACGCGGCGATAGAGGCGCGGCACGGTCTCGACGTTGTGGTTGAGGATGTCGGGTCGGACGTCGAGCACGGTCTGGAGGGCGCTCCACACGCCGCGGAAGTCGGGGATCAGCACTTCGACGGTGCAGCCGGGCTGGACGTCGCGGATTTTTCGGATCGTCTCGGCGAAGACGGGTGCACCGCCGTCCTGACGCTCGTCTCGATTTACGCTGGTGACGACGGCGTGCCGCAGTCCCATGAGTTTCACGGCTTCCGCGACGCGTCTTGGCTCGTCGTAGTCGAGGCCCTCGTCGGGGCGACCCGTCATCACGGCACAGAATCCGCACGAGCGAGTGCATACGTTGCCGAGAATCATGAACGTCGCCGTGCCCGCGCTCCAGCACTCGCCCATGTTAGGGCAGCGCGCACTCTGGCACACCGTGTGCAAGTCGTGCTCCTCGATGATATTCGAGACGTTCTTAAACGTCTTGCCGTAGGGGAGCTTTACGCGCAACCAGTCGGGGCGCTTGCCGCGCACGTTCGCCGCATGCGGAGCCTCGACGACGGGGAGCTCGAAAAAGCCGGAATCGCCGTCGCCGGAGTTCAGGAGCGACTCCTTCTTGACGCGCTTCAGCGTAAGTTCCCCGGGCGTTTTTGGGTGGACCTTCTTATCCGGCATGCAAGATACTCTAACAGACTGCGGTCGTCAGCGCTGAATGTACGGCTTCCGGGCGACGCGTTTTCGTGTCGGATGGCGGAGCGGCGCCGGCCGCGTGAAGCACATCAGACTAAACGGGAGGCCCGCCGTTCGGATCCCCGACCGCGGACCGCTCCCCCGAACGTCGCGGAGGATCGAATGTCGCCCGGGCCGCGCCGCCCGACGGCCCCGAATCCCGCGTGCGATCGCGGCGGAGCGCGTGTCGACAATTCGCAACGGCTTCGTGAGAAGTGTGGGTCCGAATTGATATCTTGAAAGCGCTTCGCGGTGCCTGCACGATTGGTATTCCGCGCGGGCCCTCTCGTCCGATTCGACCGAAAATCATACAAATACGCTCCGTATGGATTCAGCAGTAGCAAACGCGGTTGCACCGGATCGTGTAATGAAGGTTTTGTCTCGGCACGTCCTCACGAAGGGTATGATGCCGCTCGTTCTGGACATGGAGCGCAGCCACGGAGTGCATCTGTTCGATCAGGCCACGGACCGAGAATACCTTGACTTTTTCGGATTCTACGCGTCCAGCGTCCTGGGGATGAATCATCCGGCCCTGGTCCACAATGAGGAATTCATGCGGCGTCTTCATCAGGTCGCACTGAATAAGATCACGAATTCGGACATCGCGACCTTACATAGCGCGCGTTTCGTCGACACGTTCGATCGCGTCGCCATTCCGGATTACCTTCCGTATGCGTTCTTTATCTCGGGCGGCTCGCTGGCCGTCGAGAACGCCCTGAAAACGGCTTTCGATTGGAAGGTGCGGAAGAATTTTCGGAAGGGCCATCGTCGAGAACTCGGCAGTCAGGTTCTCCATTTCGATCAGGCTTTTCACGGTCGATCGGGCTACACGCTCTCTCTCACCAACACGGCCGATCCGCGCAAGACGCAGTACTTCCCAAAATTCGATTGGCCTCGCGTCCTGAATCCGAAACTGACGTTTCCGCTGAACGACGAGAGTCGGGAGGCGGTTCGAGAGGCCGAACAAATGGCCGTGGCGCAGGCCAAGATGCATTTCCATCAGCGAAGAGATGACATCGCGGCGATTATCATCGAGCCGATCCAGGGCGAGGGAGGGGACAACCACTTTCGGCCCGAATTTTTGCGAACCCTCAAGGAGCTGGCGCTCGAGAATGACGCGTTACTGATCTTCGACGAGGTGCAAACGGGTGTGGGTATCACGGGCCGATTCTGGGCCCATCAGACGCTCGGCGTCGAACCGGACGTCATTGCGTTCGGGAAGAAGACGCAGGTGTGCGGCATTCTCGCGGGGAGGCGGCTCGACGAGGTCGACGGCCATGTCTTTCAGGTTCCGAGCCGCATCAACTCGACCTGGGGAGGCAATCTCGTCGACATGGTACGCTTTGACCGTATACTCGAGGTGATGGACGAAAACGACCTGATCGACCAGGCGGTGGACGTGGGCGACCATCTGCAGAAACGCCTGCACGAGCTGGCGCTGGAGCATTCCTCCGTCGGCGGCGTGCGAGGACGCGGATTGATGTGCGCATTCGATCTTCCGGACGGCGCCTTTCGGGACGCCGTTCTGGAGCGCTGCTTCGCGAACGGGCTCATCATTCTCGGGTGTGGCCGGCGATCCGTTCGTTTTCGCTCTCCGCTCGTCATTACGCGCGAGGAGATCGATCGGGGCATCGAGCTGATCGGTGAGGCCATCGCCGGCGTGGAACGGGACCATCGCCCCGTCCCGCGCTCGCCGCTTCACGAAACGCTCGAGCATCCCCTGCGGGAGGAGTAGCGATGCGAAAGATATCCGCGCCCGTGTCGATCCCCGCGCCCGGGAGTAAGGTGATAGAGGAATACGTCGGACGCGCCAGCACCGGCGAGAAGCGTCTCAGCGTCGCGCACATGATCGCACCGCCCGGGTGGGCCGAGCCGTTTCAGCGGCCCGAATTCGATGAAATCACGGTCGTCGTGAAGGGCTCGATCGAGGTCGAATTCGATAACGGCCGCGAAACGGTCGAGGCGGGCGAAGCGATCGTCGCGGAGAGGGGCGAGCGCGTTCGATATGAAAATCCCTCGGATGAATCCGCCGAGTACTGGGCGATCTGCATGCCGGCATTCAGCCCGGAAAAGATCCATCGAGAAGAGTAGTCCACCCGTCCGAGGCCGATCTATTAAGCACGTTCGTCTCGGAGGTTCGGACGTCCCCGTCCGCCGATCGTGCGACGGCCGGGCCTAGCGATCTTCGTCCTCCTCACCTGAATCCGCTTCGCCGTTCGTCGGAAGCTCGGCGTCCGTCGGCAATACGCTTGCGTCCACTTCCTCTTCGACCACGAGACGCGTCACGTCGGCAATCGCGTCGCCGGATTTCAAGTTGATCAAGCGCACGCCCTGCGTGTTACGACCCAACGTGCTGATACCGGCGACGTGCATTCGGATCATCAGCCCGTTCTGCGTGACGATCATCAGGTCGTCACTGGATTGCACACCCTTGATCGTCACCAGGCGGCCGGTCTTCTCGGTCGTTTTCATCGTGATGATGCCCTTGCCGCCGCGCGTTTGAACGCGGTATTCGTCCAATGCGCTGCGTTTACCGTAGCCGTTCGAGCTGATGGCGAGGACGTCGCGCTCCCCATTTTCTATGACGACCATGCCTACGACTCGCTGGTCGTCGCGGAGCGAGATCCCGCGTACGCCGCGCGTGTTACGCCCCGTTGGCCGGACGTCCGACTCGTGGAAACGGACGGAGAGTCCCCTCGAGGAGGCGAGGATCACGTTTGCGTCGCCGCTCGTGAGGGCGGCCTCCAACAAGTCGTCTCCCTCGACGACGTCGATCGCGATGATGCCGTCGACGCGTGGGCGCGAAAAGGCCTCGAGGGCCGTCTTCTTAACTTGCCCCTTACGCGTCGCCATCATGACGAAGTGGGAATTGAGGAAGTCCTCGTCTTCGAAATCCGACTTACTGATGGCCAGCACGGCGCGGATGCGGTCGTCGGGCTGGATCTGAACGAGATTCCGAATCGATCGACCCTTGTTCGTCCGGGCGCCTTCCGGTATCTGGAAAACGCGCAGCCAGTAGCATTGGCCGTGATCGGTGAAAAAGAGGAGATAGTCGTGATTGGAGGTCACGAAGAGGTGTTCGATGTAGTCGTCGTCACGTCGACCGCTCCCCTTCATGCCGACGCCGCCTCGTCCCTGCTGGCGATATTCCGTGACGGGCGTGCGCTTGATCAGACCCTGGTGCGTAATCGTCACGACGACCGTCTCGTCTTCGATGAGGTCCTCGATGTCGATGTCGTCGCCGCCCACGTAGTCGATCTCCGTGCGGCGCCCGTCGTTGAACTTGGCCTTGATCTCGAGCAGCTCGTCCTTGATGATCTGCATGCGCATCGGCTCGCTTGCGAGGATCTGCTGCAGGCGCTCGATCTCCGCGAGGATTTCCTTGTATTCCTCCTCGATTTTTCGACGCTCGAGACCGGTCAGTCGGCTCAGCCGTAGTGCGAGAATCGCGTCGGCCTGCACTTCGGTCAGCGTAAACATGGCGTCGTCGCTGCGGCCCGGCAGTCCGAGGCGGTCGAGCTGCGCGTCCGTAAGGCGTTCCGGATAGACGCCGTTCATCAGGTTGAGCCGGGCCGCGTCGGTATCGTCGGAATGACGGATGATCGTGATCACTTCATCGAGGTGATCCAGGGCGATCGTGAGGCCCTCCAGGACGTGCGCGCGCTCTTGAGCCTTGCGAAGGTCGAATTGCGTGCGGCGGACGACCACCTCGTGGCGGTGCTCGACGTAATGCCTGATCGCGTCCTTGAGGGTGATGGTCTTCGGACGCCCGTTAACGAGCGCGACCATGTTCACGCCGAAGGTCTGCTGGCACTGCGTGAACTTGTATAGCTGATTCTCGACGACCAGCGGCACGGCATCGCCTTTCAGTTCGATGACGATGCGCATGCCGTCGCGGTCCGATTCGTCGCGCATGTCGGAGATGCCTTCGATCCGCTTCTCCTTGACGAGGTACGCGATTTTCTCGAGCAACGTGCTCTTGTTGACTTGATATGGAATTTCGCTGATGATGAGTCCGTTTCTTCCCGGACGTATTTCCTCCTCGCGCATCTTGGCTCGCATGACGACGCGGCCGCGGCCGGTCATGTAGGCGTCCCGCACGCCGGCGTATCCGAAGATGATGCCGCCGGTGGGAAAGTCGGGCGCAGGCAGATGCTGCATGAGCCCCGCAACCTCGATGTCCTTGTCGTCGACGTAGGCCGTGACGGCGTCCACGACTTCGCCGAGGTTGTGGGGTGGGATCTTGGTCGCCATCCCGACCGCGATGCCGTCGGACCCGTTGAGGAGGAGATTGGGAATGGCGGCAGGGAGCACGGTCGGCTCCTGCAGCGAGCCGTCGAAATTCTCTTGAAAGTCGACCGTCTCTTTGTTGAGATCGCGAAGCAATTCTTCGGCGATCTTCGTCATACGCGCCTCGGTATACCGCATCGCCGCAGCCGAGTCCCCGTCGATCGAGCCGAAGTTCCCCTGGCCATCCACCAGGGGGTATCGCATGGAGAATTCCTGCGCCATGCGGACCATCGCGTCGTAGACGGACGTGTCGCCGTGGGGATGGTATTTACCGAGGACCTCGCCGACCACGCGTGCGCTCTTCTTGTAAGCCGATCCGGCCGTCAAGCCGAGGTCACTCATGCCGTAGAGTACACGCCGATGCACGGGCTTCAAACCGTCTCGCACGTCCGGGAGGGCACGGCTTACGATCACCGACATCGAGTAGTCGATGTAGGAGGACTTCATCTCCTCCTCGATGTTAATCGGAATTATCCTGGTATTGTCCTGTTCCATGGGGTTGGATTCCCGCTACGCAGCTTTATCCTGTAAGAGATCGTCTATTGTCGATGAACGCACGTTCGGCATGCGGTGTCGGAACGAGTCGGGGTCGAGGATCGGCCCGGCTGGGTAAGGGCCGCAGGCGATTTGGCGGGATCGGTTAGATGAGCCGTTATCCGGCCATATCAAGAAAAAATACGAAAATCTTGGCGAAATTGCTAGTCTGGAAGCGCCTGTAAAATGCGGCTAACCGCTTGATAGTGCACCGTTTAAGTCGCATTTGGATCCGCGCATTTTTTGAGAAACATAGGCACCCGGGAGACCCCGGACCGCCCGGGTAAGACCGTTATTGCACGAGGATCGAGCGGCTTCAGTCCATTTCGCGACACGATCGCCGCGGACGTCCACGCCTGGAGCCCGTGAAGTCACGACTGAAGGGAGGATGGTCGGCATGCATACCAAGATTGGATTCGACATACAGGGTCACCGAGGGGCGCGCGGGTTGATGCCGGAGAACACCATCCCGGCGTTTATGAGGGCTCTCGACATCGGCGTACCGACGCTCGAGATGGACGTCGTCGTCTCGTCCGACGAGCAGGTCGTTCTCTCACATGATCCGTGGTTCTCGCGAACGTTATGCCGGCTGCCGGGAGGACGTTCCATTCCGTTCTATGAAGCGCGTCGACACCGCCTCTATGAGCTGACGTACGAGGAAATTGCGAAGTTCGAGGTCGGGAGTCTCCGCCATCCGCGATTTCCCACGCAAGAACTCGAATCCTGCTCGAAGCCGCTATTGAAGGACGTCATTAGGAGGTCGGAAGAGCGGGCAGGCGCGCTCGGTCGGGCGAAGCCCCATTACAGCATCGAGACGAAATCGCGGCCTCGCTGGGAGGGAATCTACCATCCCGATCCCGAATCGTTTACGCGATTGGTGATGAACGTCGTGCAGGACGAGGCCGTCGCCGGACGTACGATCATCCAATCCTTCGACGATAGGATTCTACGAGCGGCGAGGCGAATAGACGAGAGCGTCCGCCTTTCGCTTCTGAAGAGGCGCCGAGCTGCGAGGCGAGTCGGAGCCAACGTTCGACGGCTCGGGTTCGTGCCGGCCATATACAGCCCCGACCATCGCTCCGTGACCCCGAGGCTCGTCGCGACGGCGCATGGATTCGGCATGCGAGTCATCCCCTGGACGGTAAACGACGTCCCTCGCATGCGAGAACTGAAAGCCATGGGATGCGACGGCCTGATCACGGACTATCCCGACCGAGCGATGGCGACCCTCGGATAAACGGTTCGTCCGATCGGACCACCGTAAAATTAGCGCACGAGGGACCGCTTCCGAATCATTTTTGCGTGGAAGCCGTGCACTCGTGTGCTCCGGAGCGAGTGCTCGTCATCACAAGTCTTCGTCTTCTTTCGTGTCAAGGCATTTTTTCCCAAGCCGAGCCCTCGCATGGGCACTCGTGGTGCTGAGTGTCTCGGCCGTGCGTGCCCAGGATCGCGCATCCGTCAGCGGCTACGTAACCGATGCCACATCGGGCGAGACGCTCCTGCTGGCGAACGTCCGTGTGGGGGGCACGCAGACGGGCACCGCGACGAACAACTCCGGCTATTACGTCCTGCCGAGCCTCTCACCGGGTGAGCGAACGCTGCTTTTCAGCTATGTCGGGTACCGGCCCAGGGCGGTCGCCGTCTTGCTCGAGGCGGGCGAGGAGCGGCGCCTTGACGTGGCCCTCGTGCCCGAAGGCTACGAATTCGAGGAGATTACCGTCACGGCCGAATCGGACCTCGAAGAGGAGGCCCGAAACATCGGTGTGCTGCAGCTTCGGATGGAGACGGTCAAGAGTCTGCCGACGGTCCTGCAACCCGACCTCTTTCGATCCCTTCAATTGCTGCCCGGCGTCAAGGCGGCTTCGGATTACTCAAGCGGACTGTACGTCCGGGGAGGAAGTCCCGATCAGACCCTCATTTTGATGGATCGGACGACCGTCTACAATCCGTCACACTTTTTCGGCTTTTTTTCCACGTTCAATCCGGACGCCATCAAAGACGTTCGATTGTACAAAGGCGGATATCCCGCCCCGTACGGCGGGCGGCTCGGCTCGGTCGTCGACGTCTACAATCGTGACGGAAATCGCTCTGAGCATGCGGTCGGCGTCAGTCTCGGGCTCCTTTCTTCCAGAGCGATCGTCGAAGGTCCGTACGACCGGGGCTCCTGGATGCTCGCCGTGCGCCGATCAACTCTCGAACCCCTCTTGTACCTGCTTCGCACGGCGGACGTCGACGACGTCCCCGACGCCTTCCATTTCGTGGACGCGAACGGCAAGGTCAATTTCGACGCTTCGCCGATCGATCGTCTCTCGCTCTCCGTTTATGCGGGCCGCGACGCGCTGGACATCGAGTTGTTTGAGGATACGCGCGCGGATCTTGCGTATGGAAATCAGACCCTGAGCCTGAATTGGACTCATCTGTTTTCCGATCAGCTCTTCTCGAATTTCACGGCAACGGGGTCGAGATATGCGAGCACGCCGGCGCTTGAGGCCGGCGGCACGACGTTCAGCCAGACGAACGAGGTGGGCGACGTGTCGGTGAAGGGAGACTTCGAGTACGTCCCTAATGCCCGCCATTCGATCGGCGCCGGATTCTGGTCGGGCGCGTTCACGTTTCGCCTGCGCAACGTATTCGACGGCGAGGAGACGTTGAGGTCCCGCATTCGGAGCGCTTATTCGTCGGTCTATCTAGAAGACACGTACAAACCCGTGCCGTCGTGGTCCGTCCGCATGGGCGTACGTCTCAACTACTTTCAAGAAGGCGGGCTCTTCCGGACGTCTCCCCGGCTTTCACTGGAGTATCGGCCCGTGGAATCCGTTCGGTTGCAAGCGGCATACGGCCGCTACTATCAATTCCTTACGCTGATCACGAGCGAGCTCTTCTCTGGTTTCGATACGTGGTTGACGACGGGCGAAGGCGTGCCTCCTGCATATGGCGATCAATTCGTAGGCGGAATGAAAACAGCATTACCGCTAGATATTTCTTTCGATTTAGAGGGATACTATCGCACGATGCGCGATTTATTCGAATTGGATCCATTCACGTCGGATCCGGCGGGTCTGGAGTACAAAGATCTGTTTAGATTTGGTGATGGATATGCATATGGATTAGAGGGCATGGTTGCACGATCGACGGGCAAGATTAGCGGGTTCCTCGGGTATACTCTCAGTCGATCGCGACGGAGATTTCCCAATGTAAATACCTTTCAATACTATTCCCCGAAGTACGACAGGACGCACGACGTGCATCTCGTCCTCAACTATGATCTATCGCGAGTCTGGCGTGCGAGCGCGATCTGGTCTTATGCGACAGGCCAAGCTTATACGCAACCCGTCGGCCAATACAAACTCGTCGACGATCCATTCGGCGCTCAGGTCAGAGACGTTCTCGTGACCGAGTACAACAATGCCAGGCTGCCGGCATATCACCGTTTGGACCTCGGCATCTCGAGACGTGGGACGATCTTCGGCAAGGGTTCGTACGAACTTCAATTTCAGGTGATAAATGCGTATAACAGAAGAAATATATGGTTCTATTTCTTCGTGTTCGAGGACGACAATACGGTTGACAGAAGGGAAGTCCCTCAGATTCCCATACCATTACCCAACATTGCGTTTACCCTCGAATTGTAAGTCATATAGACATGCGAACATCATACGGTATCGTTGTCGTAGCGGCGGTGTCCCTACTGTTTGGATGTGACACTACTTCGCCGACAGATTTTGAGTCCGAGATCGTCATCGAGGCATACCTCGAGGCCGGTAAACTCCTGCCCGAAATTCGAGTCAGTCGGACCATTCCACTCGACGCCGCATACGACGCAGAGGCCGCCGGCGTGTCGGACGCTCACGTTACGCTGCGTCTACTCGATGCCTCCGGACGGGTAGAGGAATCATACGCGTATCGGGCGAGCGGAATCAGTCCGGGCGTGTATCTTCCCGTGATCGACGGACTTGTGATTCACGGTGTGAGGCCTCTCCGATCGTACGAGCTTCACGTCGAAGCGCCCGGCGTTCAAGGTCTCATCTCGTCGAGGACGCTCGTGCCCGATACGTTTTCGGTCAGAAATCACGCAGCGGATTCGATCGTTTATCAGGCCTCGGAGCCGTATACCTTTCGCGTCTCACCCACGACGTACCCCGGTCGGCAGAGCGTATTTTTGTTCACTACTGTCGCACGAGACGCTGAGGAGTCGACGTTGACCCCTTTTGCCGCGGGGTTGATTCGCAGCAGCGAGCTTGAGATTGAGGACCTGCGCGAGCGCGCCTCTCCCACGCTGAACGAAGAGAATTTTGAACGGCTCGAAGACGGCGACCTCCTCATTCGCTTTCCGTGGCTCGCCGTTTACTTTTACGGCCGAAACGACGTCTCGGTTAGTGCGCTGGACGACAATCTGTTCGATTTCATACGTTCACAGTCGGTACAGCAGGGCGGATCGACGCTGCCGCCGGGCGAAATACCAAACGTCCTGGAACACGTCGATGGAGCGCGCGGCATTTTCGGCAGTTATGCTCGCGCGACGACGTCCGTCTACGTGTTGCGTTCCCCGAACGAGTAGATGGGATGCCGGCGCTGACGGTACGGCCCATTGCGCCGACAAGATCGTTACAAATGGGGGGCCCTCCGGACCGATATGTCATAAACGTGTGTAACCCACGTGCAGTATCTAGGTAACGCGTCCGAAGAATTTAGTTTTTACGTATCACCGTGCGATTAATCATCGTCGCCAACCGCGCCCCGATTCGAAAGACGAGAGAGGGTTGGACTCCCTCCATCGGAGGCCTCACCACCGCGTTGTTGCCCGTCTTGGAAGAGCAGGGCGGTGTATGGGTATCGATGCAGGAGGACGAAGAAATCCCACCCCGGCTCGACTACCCGCTCATCAATCCGACGTTCGTCGTTCGCCGCATCGCTCTCAGCGAGTCGGAGCTGCAAAATTACTATTACGGAATGGCCAACCGGGTCTTATGGCCGATCTCGCACTACATGATGCAGCATCTTCAGCTCGAGCCGGAGTTCATGGACGTCTATCGCCGCATCAACGACCGCTTCGCTCTAGCGGTCGTGGACGAATACCGAGACGGAGACTACGTCTGGGTCCAGGATTATCACCTGATGACGGCACCCCGGCGGATTCGAGAAGAATTGCCGAGTGCGACTATCGCGTACTTCTGGCACATTCCCTGGCCCGCCATGGAGGTGTTTCGAGTCCTGCCGTGGGCACGCGAGTTGCTGCACGGAATGTTGGGATGCGATCTCATCGGTTTCCACGTGGAGGAGTACGTCGAAAACTTCCTCGAGAGCGTGGCCGTGCTGCTCGGCGCCAGCGTTTCAGGACGGAGCGTTCATTGGGAGGGCCGCCAGATCCGCGTGGAAGCGCACCCGATCGGAATCGACGTCGCGCGCTTCGAACGCATGTCCGAAGACGTAGAGCGGGAGGCCCACAATCTCCGGGAGGAGGTCAGCGCCGAATTTCTAGTCGTGGGCATCGACCGGCTGGACTACACGAAGGGCATCCTCTCACGACTCCTGGCATTTGAACAATTCCTGAGTGACTATCCGGAATATCACGAACGGATCGCCTTCTACCAGGTCGCCACGCCGAGTCGTACCGAAGTCGAGTCGTACCAACAGCTCAAGCGGGAGGTCGATGAGGCGGTAGGCCGGATCAACGGCGCCTTCGCGTTGGGAAACTGGGTGCCCGTGCACTACCGGTATCGATCGTATACCCAGCATGAGCTCTGCATTTTCTATCGCGCCGCGGACGTGGGGCTGATCACGCCGCTGCGTGACGGGATGAACCTGGTCACGCAGGAATTCATCGCAGCCAATCAGCGAGGGATGCTGGTGCTCTCCGAGCTGACGGGTGCGGCGTACTTGCTTCCCGAGGCGCTACAGGTGAACCCGTACGATCACCACGCTCTTACGGCCATCATCAAAGAAGCCCTGGAAATGTCCGACGCCGAGAAGGCCGAGCGCCTGGAAGCGTTGAAGCAGCGCGTGAAGATGCTCGACGTCCATCGATGGGCGGATGGATTCCTGACCGCATTCAGCACCGCCTGACCACCGTACATGTCCGCTCCGCCCATCGTCGAACGACCGCTCTTCTTTCTCGACTACGACGGCACGCTCGCACCGATCGTGGACGATCCAACCAAAGCCTATCCGCATCCCGACGTCCCCGGCCTTCTCGAGGATCTGGCGGACCGTTTCCCGCTTTACATCGTCACGGGCCGATTCTTGATGGACTTGACGGCTTTTTTCGACCTGCCCCTGGAGGCCATCGGATTGCACGGCATCCAGCGGGGTCGCCTCGGCGGACGTTCGGCGGACGCCCTTCCCGAGGCGGCGCGGGTCGCGATCGATCGATACCGCGAGAGCGTGCCGGACGTCGCAGGGCTCCGCGTCGAGGAAAAAGGGCCTATGTTCGCCGTCCATTACCGCCTCGCCGACGACAAGGCGGCCGCACGGACGGCGATCCGCCAGTGGCTCGGTGACGTACCGACCGTGCTCGATCCGATTTGGGGCAAGGACGTGGTCGAACTCAGGCCGCGCGACGTCAGCAAAGGCACCGCGGTGCGTGAAATCGCGAACGAGTACCCGGATCGGACGCCGATCTACCTCGGGGACGACGTCACGGACGAGGACGCATTCCGAGCGCTGGGAGGCGGTGCCGTCACGGTCAAGATCGGCGAAGGGGATACCGTGGCCGGCTACAGACTGGGTGGAGTCGAAGAAGTCGTCGAATATCTGCGACGGTACGTCGAGTCGTGAGTCGGTGTCCGCGGACGAGCGGTCAGACGATGATTCGCACCACGAGATTCCTCCAACCGGCTACCACCCTTCCTCCATTCGCTTCAATTCCTCCAGGCGGAAGATGGCGTTGATCAGCCCGAGATGGCTGAAGCCCTGAGGGTAATTTCCGAGCAATTCCTCACTCTCAGGATGGATCTCTTCCGAATAGAGCCCTAGCGGGCTCATGTGTTCGAGAAGCGCCCCCAATGTCGCGCGGGCGGTCCGCAGGTTTCCCGTCATGGCGATGGCTTCCACCATCCAGAAAGAAGGAAGTAGGAAGGCTCCTTCGGGCGTATCGATGCCGTCTTCACTGTTATAGCGGTAGAGGAGGGGATACTCACCCGCCCGCAGCCCGTCCATACACGCCTCGAGCGTGCACTTGAAGCGCGGATCGTTTGCGGAGATGAAACCGACCGAAGGCATGACCAGCACGGACGAATCGAGCGCGTCGTCGCCGTACGACTGCGTGAAGGCTCCTCGTTCCTGATTCCAGGATTTCTCGAGAACCTCTTCCTGAATGACGTGGGCTTCGTTGCGCCAGGCCTCGATCGGGGCGTCGGCATTGAGCTGCCGCGCCAGCTCGGCGGCGCGTGTCAGTGCGACCCAGGCCCACACTTTGGAATACGTGTAATGCCGGCCCTCCGTACGGGCTTCCCAGATGCCCGCATCGGGCTCTCGCCACCGCGTGCATACTTCCTCCGTGATGGCCGTGATTTTTTCCCACTCGGTGACCGTTAAAAGCCCGCCCTGCCGATCGTAACGCAGAGCGGCGTCGACGAGACTTCCGTAGATGTCGAGCTGGAATTGATCGACGGCGCCGTTGCCGATGCGGACCGGCTTCGAATCCCGGTACCCTCGCAAGGGAAGCTCTCGCTCGGGAAGCGATCGTTCGCCACGGACGCCGTACATGACCTGGAGTGGTCCGCCTTCGAGGGCTTGACCGAGCAGCCAATCGAAATAAGACGTCCCCTCCTCGGTATACTGCGCCTGGAACAGCGCACGAAGGATGAACGCCGAATCCCGGACCCAGGAGTAGCGATAGTCCCAATTCCGCGGGCCGCCGGGCCATTCCGGCAGCGACGTGGTCGGAGCCGCGACGATGGCACCGGTGGGCTCGTACGTAAGCAGTTTCAGCGCCAGGAGGCTTCGTTCGACGGCATCTCGGTAGCGGCCGTGATACGTGAGGCGATCCACCCAATTACGCCAGAACGTACGAACCTGCCAGAGCCTCCGATCGGGCTGATAGCTCGCAACCGGATGGACGCTGCTCGCCCCCCAGTCGGCCACGATATAGGTTTCTTGCCCGGCCTCCATCGTGGCATAGCCGGCGGCCCGGGTGTCTTCGAGCGACATCGAGAGTTCCGTCGACAGAACGAGCGTGTCTCCTTTCGGATCTTTCGCCTTCACGCCGTAGGTCGAGATCTCCAGATCCGGCTCGACGAGTCCGTAGTCGAATCGCGGCTCAAACCAGACCTCGAAATCTACCTTGCCCCGAAGGCCCTCGATTCGTCGATAGATCTCCGCCGTGGGTACTTTTCGGCGCGTGTACGGCATGAAGTCTCGCAGACGAATCGTCCCGGTCGCCGTCGTCATTTCCGTGACGAGTACGTTGGTACCGCGTTCGTATCGCTGCCACGCCGTAAACGGGCTGGAGGGGCGAATCGTGAACCGCCCTGCCGCGGGGTCGAGAATCGCGCCGAAAACGGAGGGGCAGTCGAAATCCGGGAGACACGCCCAATCCACCGACCCATCGGCGCCTATGAGGACTGCTGTCCGCGTGTCACCGATCAGGCCGTATGCTTCGAGTGACTTATACTCGGGTAAGCGGCCCGGGTCGTACTGGAATTGTCGCATGCCTTGACCGTTCGCGGGAGGAGACGGGACGTATGATAGATGGAGGTCGGTTCGGCAACCGGACGGTCGCACTATACGGAGCAATTCGGCATTTAGACCGTCTGTATATACAAAAAACGCGTCGAGACGGTGTAGGAACGGTTTCGCGCAGCGCGAACATTAACGTAATATTAGCGCAGCCGCGCAGCCCTGGGCCGGCTTGCGGCCCGTCCTTGGCCACCACGATCTACGCCGGATCCCTCACATTCCTACCTCAGGAGGTTTCATATGTCAGCCTACGCCCATCCCGAAACCCTGGTCACGACCGACTGGGTCGCGGAGCACAAAGACAATCCGAACGTCGCCATCGTCGAGGTGAACGTCGATACGCAGTTGTACGACCAGGGCCACGTCCCGGGCTCGGTCGGATGGAGTTGGAAGACCCAACTGGCAGACAACGTTCGCAGGGACATCCTCTCGAAGAGTGATTTCGAGCAGCTGATGCAAAATTCCGGAATCGAGAAGGGAGACACGGTCGTGCTGTACGGCGACAGCAACAATTGGTTTGCTGCATGGGCTTTCTGGCAGATGAAGGTCTACGGACATGACGACGTCCGACTCATGGACGGCGGCCGCAAGAAATGGGAAAAGGAAGGGCGCGACCTCACTACGCGGGCCGCAACTCGGGGCAAGTCTACGTATCAGGCCGACGAGGCGAACAACGACCTGCGCGCATTCCTTCCCGAAGTGCAAGCCCAGACGAACGTACGGGCTGCGGAGCTGGTCGACGTTCGAAGTCCACAGGAGTTTTCGGGCGAAGTCCTGGCTCCTCCGGGTCTCCCTGAGACCTGCCAGCGGGGCGGACACATTCCGGGTGCGTCCAACATCCCCTGGTCGAAGGCCGTCAACGACGACGACGGCACGTTCAAGACGCGAGAAGAGCTCGACGAGATCTACCGAGGCGCCGGCATCACGGGCGAAAAACCGATCATTTCCTATTGCCGCATCGGTGAGCGCAGCAGCCACTCCTGGTTCGTGCTGCGATATCTTCTCGGACACGACAACGTGAAGAATTACGACGGATCGTGGACCGAATGGGGCAATCTCGTCGGGGCGCCCGTCGAGACGGGTCCGGCCCAACCGGTCTCGGCGTGATCACGTGGTCAGTCGAAGAGCGCGATCAGTTCCGAAACCATCATCGCGGTGGCACCCCAAACGGTAAGACCGTCGATATCGAAATGGGGAACGAGCATGCGTTCGCCCCGGACGATCCACTCCTCGCGACGAAGCGATGCGGCGTCTTGCAATGCTCGTAAGGGGACGTGCACGATTCGCGCGACTTCGTCGCTTTGCAGCAGAAGCGCGGGCTCCTCGCGGGTCGTCCCGACGAAAGGATAGACACAATAATTGGATGGAGGGACGTACAGCGGCGTCAAACGCCCGAGGAGGTCGACGTCGCCGGGCTCGATTCCGACCTCCTCGTGCGTCTCCCGGAGAGCCGTTTGGTGCAGTTCCTCGTCGCGTTCCCGACGGCCGCCCGGAAATGACACCTGCCCGGCGTGTGCGGCCAGATGATCCCGACGCACCGTCATCAGTAGATGGGCCTCCCCTGCGAGGGGCGTCAAGAGAGCGAGGACGCCGGCTTCTCGACAGTCCCGCCCTTGGACGCTGAGTCGCTCGACGGCGTCCGGACGAACAGGAGCCATCTTCATTTGCGCTACAGGGCCGGGTAGCGTGCCGGCCAGGCGACCGCGAAGGTAATTGATCGTTTGGTCGAAAGGCCGGTTCATCTCGTGGGAAGACCGATCGATTCGTTGAGACGGGCCCGCCGGCAACGACCGGCCGTGAGCGCCCGAACGCTGCCTGCTCGGGCGCCGGAAAGCTACGATTCATCCAAAAAAAGATCGCGCAAGCGGGCAGCCTGCGCGATCCGGCTCGGAGCCGGCGGGTCCTATTTCACCGGCAACACGTGTGAGCATCCGAGAGAGAACGGCTGGATCTTTACCTGATTTCGATCCGCCGAGGCTTGCTTTCCTCCGTTTTGGGAATCCGGACGGTCAAGACTCCGTCTCCGTAATGGGCGGCGATCTCTTCGCCGTTCACCGTCTTCGGAAACTGAAACGCGCGGAAGAAGTGACCGAACGAACGCTCCATGCGGACGACGTTCTCACGCTCCGTGTTCTCCTCCCACTTTCGCTCGCCGTTTATGGTGAGCGTTCCCTCTTGCCAGTTGATGCTGAAATCCTCCTTTTTTAAGCCGGGCGCATCAACGCGAATGACGTACGAATCCTCCGTCTCGGCGACGTCGGCTCGCGGCGACCAGACCCCCGTCTCGAGGTCGTTGTCACCATTCGAGCGCGATGGGACGAAGTTATCGAACAAGCGGTCGATTTCACGCTGCATGCGGCGCAGCTCCGTCGAAGGCGAGAAACGCGCTAAACTCGTCATGGCTCAATCCTCCAGTATTTCCGGTTGTTGACGTGACATTTTGGATTATCTCTTTGGCGTCATCCCAACTCAAGCGACGTGCCAACTGCGAGGATCGGACAGATCGACACGCGTTTCGAAATGAAGCCGTGAATCTGTCACACGATGCTCGTTCATTCTGACAGGCAGGGCCGAAAATCTGTCTGCGACGAGGTATGAGGGCACGTTAAAAACGTCAAATCTTCAGGACGGCCGCTCGTCCGACCGGGAGGAGCGGCGCCTCGCACGTTACGAGCAACGGGCCGGCACGACGCGCCCCGATACGTCGCCAAAGCCGACCAGATATCCATCCCCGCGAGCGAATCCGGTCATTCTCACGGCGTCGCCATCCATCAGAAAAGTGCGTTGGACGCCGCCGCCGAGATCGAGCGGCCGCGTCCCCTTCCAGGAGAGCTCGAGCAGGCTGCCGTAACTTTCGCGGCGAGAGCCGGAGATCGTGCCGGAGGCCATGAGGTCGCCCGGCCGCACGTTGCATCCATTTACGGTGTGGTGAGCAATCTGCTGGCCCATGCTCCAGTACACGTGCCGAAAATTCGTGCGACAGATCGTGCGCTCCACTGCCGTATCCGTATGCAGGACAACCTCGAGTTCAATGTCGTACGTCGTACGGTGCGATTCGCGCAGGTACGGAAGAGGAAGCGGGTCCTGGACGGGGCCTTCCACCTTGAACGGCTCCAGTGCGTCGAGCGGCACGACCCACGGCGAGATGGACGTCGCGAAGTTTTTCCCGAGGAATGGTCCGAGCGGCACGTACTCCCACTTTTGGATGTCGCGCGCACTCCAATCATTCACTAACACGAGACCGAAGACGTGCTCGTGGGCTCGATCTATGGGAATCGGCTCCCCCAGCACGTTTCCACCGCCCACGAAAAATCCCACTTCCACTTCGAAATCGAGGAGGCGACTCGGCCCGTGAAGGGGAGGGCCGTCGTCGGGCTTGACCTGGCCGCAGGGGCGCCGAACGTCCGTTCCCGAGATGACGATCGAGCTTGAGCGTCCGTGGTAGCCGATTGGCATGTGAAGCCAGTTCGGCTGAAGAGCCTGGTCTTTACCGCGAAACATCGTGCCGACGTTGGTGGCGTGCTCCCTGGATGAGTAAAAGTCCGTATAGTCGCCGATCGCGGCCGGCAGCAGCATCTCCACGTCGCGTCGACCGTAGAAGGCGCGCTCTCGCAGCGCGTCGTCGTCCCGCAGCGTGGGCTCGTCGTCTCGAAGGAGTCGAGTGACGGTCCGGCGCGCCGCTTTCCAGACGCCCGAATCCATTGACATGAAATCGTTCAGCTCGCCGCGCGAGAAGGGCCGCTGCGCCCGTATGGCCCTGTCGTCGAACAATCCGACCTCTTCAAGCACGGAAAGATCGAGGACGAGGTCGCCGATGGCGGCTCCGACGCGCGGAGCGGCGCCGGGGCGCGGCCGAAAGACGCCGTAAGGAAGATTCTGTAAGGGGAAATGCGATTCCGGCGGAACGTCTACGAACGACCTGATCATGCGGCGCGTGCCATGTCTCGATTTCGAACGGGGAACCGCGCAGTGCGCTGCAAGGCGGTCTGTCGACGGCGTCAGATGAGCCCGAGTGCGCGGAGGTCTTCGACGGGCTCCTCGAAGCTGCAGCTGCCGAACGACACGGCCAGGTCTCGGCGCGCGCGTTCAACGGCCTCGGCGCCGGCGCGCCGGTCTCTCCACGTCAGCCCGTCCTCGTCAAACGAGAAGGAGGCGGCAGTCTCGTCCAACAAGATCGTTACGAGTTGTCCCTCGTCGCACTCGCTCGCGGATGCCAATATGGCCGCTGCAAAGACGTTCAGGAATCCGTGCATCTCCGCATCGACGCTCGCGCGATACTCTCGGATTGGATGATGGAGACCCGCCGTGGCCTTGAACCGCACGCCGGCCGACCGGCACGTCGAGATTGCGAAAGCGAGGCTCTGCGGCGACGGGAACGCTTCGGCCGCCGTCCCACCGGTTCTCAACTTGATCCCGGCGGGTCCGTGCTCGTCGGTCGTTCGCTCTCGGTTGAAGGCGTGCACGGCCCCCGTAAGCACGGGGAGGGTTTGGCGCAGATTCTCGTCGAGGGGCAGCTCGAGAAACAGGTCGACAGGCTGAAGGTCGTACTGACCGAGCACGGCATCGAGATCGTCGATGAAGCGCCGAATCGTGATGACGTCCGTGGTAAGGAGCGATCGAGGCACTCGGGTCTCGAGGGAATCGATGCGGACGCGGTCTCCAAGGTCTCGCCGGAAGGCGTCGACGCGCTCGGCGTGCGGCCGAAACGTCGAGAGAAACGCGTCGGCACGATCGCCCTCACCTGCGAGCACGCTGAATCGGAACGGCGGATTTGGCGCGAGTAGCGCGTCGTGGCGGCGAAGCTCCTCGAGGCGATCGGCAGGGCAGACGAATCGACCCAGCATCCATGCTTCGTCTCGTCCAAGGTAGCCGCGGTAGTTCCGAACGGCCTCGTCGAGTGAAAGGGAGGCCGGAGGAAACGTACCGGCATAATCGACGACGTTCGTGAGGAGCGCTCTAAGGGCAGGCGCCACGGTCGTGTTTAGCGAGTCTATCTGAGCCATGTCGAACGGTCTATGCTATGTTGGAAACGTATCGGAGGCCGGTCGCGACGCAGGAGAGTACCGGCAGTGAAAAGGCCCTTGCACTCCAGAGAACCGCGCGCACTGACGTTTGTATGATCATGTACCACGTCGTAGTTTCGATATTTCTACGCACGAACAGCAATTCGATCAAAGTACGTCACAAGTCATGAAACGATTTTCCATCTTTTTGGCCCTGCTTCTCGGCGGGTTCATGTTGATGGCCGCCAACGGTTGTTCCAGTGACCCTAACATCGAGGGAGCGAAACTGGATCTCCGTAACAAGGATTTTAACCGCGCTCTCGAGAACGTGAACACGGCTCTGGAACGGGATCCGGAGAACGCGGAAGCCTATGAATTGAAAGGCCGCATCCTGCAGGAGCATGCGGAGACGATTCCCGATGCAACCGAGCATCGGCAAGTCGTTCAGGAAATGCTGGGAGCTTACAACCGCGCCATCGAACTCGAGCCCTCGTATCAGGAAGACGTTTCGCAGCGTCTTCGACTCGCGTACTACAATGAATTCCGACGCGGAGTCGACGCCTTCAACCGCGGACCGGAAGAGGCGGAGGCCTACGATGAGGCCGCTGCTTTTTTCGAGCTCGCAGGAGAAATTCAGCCGGATTCCGCCGGTGCCTTCGTAAACCGAGCGTTCGCGCTCCTCAATTCGGGCGATTCGCAGGCGGCGATCGTGCCGCTGCAGACGGCCATCGAGAAAGGCGACACGCAGCCGGAGACGTTCATCTTCCTGGCGGAGCTGCACATCGGGCAGAACCAGCCCCAGGAGGCCATTAACGTGCTCCAGCGCGCCTCCGAGCTTCATCCGGATAACGCGGACGTCCAGGCTCAGCTCTTGAACGCGTACGTGCAATCCGGCGAGGTCGAGCAAGCGATGGATCAGTATCGGACGGCGGTAGCGGCCGATCCCGAAAACAAACTCTATCGTTACAATCTGGGCTCCCTCTTACTCGAAGCAGAAGAATACGACGAGGCGATCGCGCATTTGTCGAAGGCCGTCGAAGTGGATCCCGCGTATGCGAACGCCCAGTACAACCTCGGTGCGGCTTACGTCAACAAGGCGGTGGACGTCAGCGACGACATCAGTGACCTGGACGATCAGCTCCGCGCAGATCGCAGCCAACTCTCCGACGCTGAAATTCAGGAAAGGGAACAGGAGATGGACGATATGTCCATGGAACGCCGCCTCCTGTTCGATGCCGCGGTGGCGCCGCTGGAGCGCGCCAAAACGCTCATGGAGCAGAGTGGCGACGATCCGACGCAGGTCTGCCAGGCTCTCTTCTCGGCGTACGTGCAGACGGACCAGCAGCAGAAGGCCGAGTCGATCGCCATCTGTGCGGGCTACGAGGACCTCAATTAGGGCGTTCGTCGGCAATTTCTGAAGAGCCCGGGCTTCCACGGAGGTTCCGGGCTTTTCTTTATGTAGTCTAGCGGGATGGCCATCCGGGATCAATTCTAGCGGGATAACCATGCAGGACGTAGACAAGAGGCACGGATTCGGGACGCTCGCAATCCATGCAGGGCAGCGGCCGGATCCCGGCACCGGGGCGATCATGACCCCTATTTTCCAAACGTCCACGTACGTTCAGGACGCGCCGGGCAAGCACAAGGGCTACGAGTATTCTCGGGTGTCGAATCCTACCCGGACCGCGCTGGAGGCGAATCTGGCCGCGCTGGAGGCTGGGCGCTACGGCATATGCTTTTCCTCCGGCGTGGCGGCCACGGATGCGATATGCAAGTCGCTTCGGCCCGGCGATCACGTCGTCGCGATGAACGATCTCTATGGTGGAACCGTCCGTCTCTTCCGCCAGGTGTTCGAGCCGTTCGGGCTGACCTTCTCCTTCGTGGACATGACCGACCTGGAGGCCGTCGAGCAGGCCGTGACGGAGAAGACCAGACTGATGTGGGTGGAGACGCCGACCAATCCTCTATTGCGAATCGTCGACATCCGCATGGTCGCCGACATGGCGAAATCCCACGGCATCACTGTCGCCGTCGACAACACGTTTGCATCGCCTTATCTCCAGCAGCCGCTCGCGTTGGGTGCCGATCTTTCGATGCACTCTACGACCAAATACCTCGGCGGCCACTCGGACGTCATCGGGGGCGCCGTCGTGACGAGTCGCGACGATTGGGAGGAGAAGCTCCGATTTCAGATCAAGGCGACCGGCGCCGCACCGTCACCAATGGACTGCTACCTCGTCCTGCGAAGCACGAAAACGCTTCACGTCAGAATGGAGCGGCACTGCAGCAATGCCCGCGCCGTCGCGGAATTCCTGCGCGACCATCCCAACGTCGGCCGCGTCTTCTATCCCGGCCTCGCGGACGATCCCGGCCACGATCTCGCAGCCGCTCAGATGCGGGATTTCGGGGGCATGATCTCCTTTTCGCTGGCCGACGATCGGATGGAGAAGGCCGTGCAGGTCATGTCGAGTACGAACGTGTTCCAGCTGGCCGAGAGTCTGGGCGGCGTCGAAAGTCTCATCGAACACCCCGCCTCAATGACGCATGCGTCCGTACCCCGGGAAGACCGCCTGCGGATCGGTCTGGATGACTCGCTCATCCGGCTTTCCGTCGGAATTGAGGACGTCGAGGACTTGATAGAGGATCTGGATCAGGCACTCGCGGGGGTCTGATCGCGACGGCGCTCGGCAGCCGGAGTCGACCCGATTGTCAGTAGGAAAGAACGTCCAAAGCGGCGTCGTAGACGTCCTCGTCCTGCGGCAACACGACCTTTTCCAGAGGATCGGCAAACGGAACCGGCGTAAAGGCTCCCGCCACGCGTCGCACGGGAGCGTCGAGAAATTCGAACGTCGCGTCGGCGATCTGTGCCGAGATTTCTGCGCCGAATCCCCCGAACTCGTGATCTTCGTAGGCGATCAGCACGCGGCCGGTCTTCCGGACGGAGTTCAGGATCGTCTCGCTGTCGAGCGGCACGATGGTTCGGACGTCGATCACTTCGACGGACGCGCCTTCTTCTTTTTCGAGACGCTTGGCGACGTTCATTGATTTGTGTACCAGCATGCCCCAGGTAACGATCGTCAGGTCCGTCCCCTCCTGAGCGATCCGAGCCTTGCCGAAGGGCAGGTAGTAATCGTCGCCTGCCGCCGGCGTCCGTGCCGCGGCCATCCGGTACAGGGCTTTGTGCTCGAGAAAGAGCACGGGATCATTCATGCGGATCGCGGTCTTCAGCAATCCCTTCGCGTCGGAGGCGATCGACGGCATCGCGATCTGAATACCCGGCATGTGGCCAAAGATGGCCTCGATGTTTTGTGAATGGCACAGCCCACCGTGGATGTAACCGCCCGTCGGCACCCGCACCACCATCGGACAGCTCCATGCGTTGTTCGACCGATATCGGAAGGGCGCGGCCTGATTACGAAGCTGCTGCATGGCCGGCCAGATGTAATCGGCGAACTGGATTTCCACGACCGGTTTGAAACCGGATGCCGCCAGCCCGACTGCCGTGCCGATGATCGACGCTTCGGCAAGGGGCGAGTTGAAGCACCGATCGGGACCGAACATGGCCGTCAGGTCACGGGTCGCCGTGAACACGCCGCCCTTGTCTCCGGCTACGTCTTCCCCGTAGACGATCATACGGTCGTCTCTCGCCATCTCTTCTTTGAGCGCCTGGTTGATGGCATCCACCATCACCTGCGGCTTGCCGGACGGCACGGATTTCTCGTACTCGAGTCCCAGATCGCCTTCGAAATAGACGTGTCGAGTGGCCGTTTCGGGGCTCGGATCCGGCTGCCGCGCAGCCCATTTGGCGGCCTCGTCGACTTCCTTCGCTACCTCTTTCTGCAGGCGGACGATCGTCTCCTCGTTTAGAATGCCCTCCTCGACGAGGGTCATCTCCATCCGCGCGATCGGATCGATCTTTTTGTCCTCGGCGAGCTCTTCGGGGGAGCGGTACTTGGCGTGGTTGTCGGAAGAGGAGTGGGGCAGCAGTCGGACGACGTCCGCGACGAGGCAAACCGGTCCTTCCCCGGCGCGAATGAGGTCTATGGCGGCGCGGGCTGCCGAGGCGACCTTGAAAAAATCCGTTCCGTCGACGCGGGCCCGTTTCATGCCCTCGTAACCGGCGGCGAGTTTGTAGGGAGTTCCTCCGGCCGTCTGGTCTTTTACGGGGACCGAGATCGCGAACTTGTTGTCCTGGATGAAGAAGAGCATCGGCGCCTTGATACGCGTGGCCCAGTTCATCGCCTCATGGAAGTCGCCCTGTGACGTCGAGCCCTCGCCTGCAGAAACGTAGACGAACGCATCTTCGCGGCGGCGTTTGATCGCCATCCCCAGACCCAGAGCCGGGAGAAATTGCGCGCCTACCGAGGACGAGGTCGTCATGACGTTCAATCTTCGAATTCCGAAGTGCTCCGACATCTGGCGTCCTCCGGAGTTCGGGTCGTCGGCTTTCGCCAGGTGGGAGAGCATGGTTTCCCTGGACGTCATCCCGACGGAGAGCGCCGTGCAGAGGTCGCGATAGTACATGCAGAACCAGTCGTGGCCGGGGCGCGCATAGAGGCCGACCGCCGCCTGCGCAGCCTCATGGCCGGCGCACCCGATGTGGAAGAAGCCCTTACCCTGCTTCAGAAGGGTCAGCATCTTTTCGTCGAGCCGGCGCGAGAGGAGCATCGTTCGGTAGACTCGCATCAACTCGTCCACCTCGAAATCCGTCGGCGAGAGCTTCTCCAGGTCAAAATCGCCGACGTACCCGATTTCGGGCACCTCCGCCAACGGTGCGCGGCCGTTGCCGCCGTCCACGTCTACGACCGGAAGCGCTTTCTCTCGCTCACTGCCGTTGCTCGCGTTCTCGTCCTTCGTTTTCGCCATAAATCTCCGTGTCTCTACTGCGGCATGCGGTTTCGCCGGTTGGGCCGGCCCATGCAGAAACGAGTTTAGGAACGGCAAGGAGCAGATTCGGGCAGAGGATGAAAAGCCAACTCCTCGCGGCCATTCCCGAAAGAGTTGAATGAAAAACCCTCGGCCTCCGTTCCGCGACGCAGAAACTGGGCAATCGCCCGTTCGACAAGACCCGGGAAGTGGTGCCCGATTCGACGCGGCCGATTTCCCCGCGGCGTTGGGCTCGCGTGTCGGCTCACGGAAGGTAAGAAAGCGAGGGCATAAGCGAAAATTCCGGCGATCGGAAGCCCGTGCGGTGTCGGCGTGCCGATCGACCTTCTGAGGCGGTATCGGGCTCCTCGATCTCGGCATAGCGTGCGAGACGGTTTTCCCCTTGCCACGGCCGCACGGCTCAGGCGGTCTGTGGCTCCTCGACCTCGGCATAGGGCAGTTCGAACCAGAAGCGCGTACCGCGGCCGGCCGTACTCTCCACGTGAATTTGCTCGCCGTGGGCGTGCAGGATCTGATGTACGATGGACAAGCCGAGGCCCGTGCCGCCGCTGCGTCGCGATCGATCGGGATCGACGCGATAAAAGCGCTCAAATATGCGCTCGAGGTGCTCTTCCGGTATGCCCCTTCCCGTGTCGATGATCTCCACTCGAACCTTGCCGAGACGCCTTCGGAATCGACAGCGGACCGTCCCCTCGTCCGTATAGGTAATCGCGTTGTCGATCAGATTCGTGAGCACCTGCCGGATTCTGTTGCGATCGGCGTCGACTCTCAAGTGCGGATTTTCGATTTCGAGACGCAGACCCTTTTGATCTGCTTTGGGCCGCAGCATGTCCGACACTTCTTCGAGGAGTTCTTGCAGATCGAAAACGTCCGCCTTGATGAGATCCTCCCGGAACTCGAGTCGCGCGATTTCGATGAGATCATTGAACAGATTCTGCAGTCGATGCAGATTCGTGAGGCCTTTCTCCGCGTACCGCTTGCGCAGCTCGGACGAGAGGGTACCGCTGCCCAACGCCTCGAGGTAGCCACTGACGGCGAAGATGGGATTACGCACTTCGTGACCGACGTTGCCGATGAATTCGTTCTGAAGCTGCGTCAAACGCTGCAGCTCGTCGATCTGGCGGCGAAAACTGTCGGACATCCGATTGAGACTCATCGCGAGGTCCTGAAATTCGGCCGCCCGCGACTCGACCTTGATTTTCTCACCAAAGTCGCCCTCCGAGATTCGACGGGCCGAATTACGAATCGCCTGAAGCGGCGTAGTGACCTGGTGGGCCGCGACCCAGCTTCCCAGCAGCGCCAGGAGGAGGGCCATGATCATCCCCACGATCAGAGCGATTTGCATACCATGGACCAGAGCGAAAAGAGGGGGCTCCGGCTGTCCGATGCGCACGATCAAGTCGGACTCCGGTCGATAGAGCGCAACGTAGAGCATCAGCTCGCCATCCGCCTCGGTCCGTTGCGAGAATTGAATCGGATTTTCAGCTGAAACGACCATCTCCTCCATGGTCAGCACGTCCTCGTCATCGAGGAGACGGCTGTCGCGGACGTCCAAGAGGACGCTGTCGCTCGTGGCGATCGTGATACGTAGGTCCGTCAGGCGAGAGACGCCCCGCGCTACCTCGAGGCGCTGTTCATGCGATTCGGCCCTCTCGATCTGGACGGCGATTCGCTCTGCCTGCTCGTAGAGCATTTCCCGAGTCGACTCGACCGTCTGATCGCGCAGAAAAACGGCGACGTAGAGGCCGACGACGATGACGGCGAGGCCGACGAACAATGCGAACGTGAGGATCATCCACGTCTGCGTCGAGGCTCGCCTCGGAAAGACGAGATTTGTCAGTCTCTGCAGCCAGCGCATAATGAAGGGTTCCCGGCACGGAAAGGCCGGAGCAGCAAGAAATACGTGATCGGCGACGTGAGATCGGACGGACGCGGCCGGGCGCGTCGAATCCTACGACTCTTCGCCGGAGGCCTCCTCGACGAACCGGTAGCCGACGCCGCGCACCGTTTGAATGTGCCGTGCGAAACCACCCAACTTCTCGCGCAGGTTCTTGATGTGGGCATCGACCGTACGCTCGGTCACCATCATCGCGTCTTGCCAGATCGTCTCGAGGAGCTGTTGCCGTGTGAAGGCCTTTCGCGGATGTCTGACCAGGTAGCGGAGCAACTCGAATTCCGTTAGAGTCAGGCCGAGGTCTTTGCTGTCGAGCGTGGCCCGATATTCGTCCTCATAAATCGTCAGATCGTTGACCTGAATGGTGCGACTCTCCTCTACGCCCGAGCGTCGAAGGACGGCTTTGACGTGGGCCACGATGACCTGGGGAGCGACGGGCTTGGTCAGGTAATCGTCCGCCCCCATCATCAGGCCTTTGATCTGATGGTCTTCTTCCGTCTTGGCACTGAGGAAAATGATCGGGATCGTCTCGGTCTCGACCCGCGATCGAAGGCGCTCGCACACTTCATAGCCGTCGAGACCCGGAAGCATGATGTCGAGTACGATGAGATCGGTCTCAGGAGAGGCCTTGCCCAAGGCATCCTCCCCGTCATAAGCTTTCGCAACGCTATACCCCTCCTGTTCTAAGAAGTGACTAACGACCTCGACGACGTCTTCTTCATCATCAACCACGAGAATGTTGACGTTCGAAGGATCTCCGGGAGTGGCCATGCTCTTGCTCGTTGCTAAACCGGTGTTCGAGAAACGGTAGGTACGGGAAAAAAGAAATATACGGCGTCCAATGCCACACTTAAAGCCGATCGCGCCCGATCAAGCCATTAAGAGAGGGACGAAGGGGAGTATCTATGCCGTTCTCGTAACGATTTACGCCGTGACCAGCCGTCACGAAACGAATACTCGCGGTACGCGGGCCGTCACGCCTGTAAGGATTTCATAGGGTATCGTCTGAGCCCATTCCGCCACCTGCAAGGCATCGGGTCGTTCCGGTCCGAACAGTACGACCTCGTCCCCGACGGCGAGATCCACCTCGGCGCCGACGTCGACCATGAACATGTCCATGCAGATCGCACCGACGATCGGATGGAGGGCGTCACGGATGGATACCCGGCCGAGATTCGAAAGCAAACGGGGATACCCATCCGCGTAGCCCGCTCCTACCGTCGCGATACGCGTTTGACGGTCGGCCGTCCACTCTCTACCGTAGGAAACGCTCGTTCCGCGATCGATCCGTTTCAGCTGCGTAATTCGGGACGTCAGACGCATGACGGGCGCCAGTCCGACCTCATCCGCCAGTCCCGAAGGATAGCAATAGCCGAAGAGGCCGATGCCGATTCGCATCAGGGTCCGCGGGAAACGAACGCTCTCGGCAAGTCGAAGTGCGGCGGCGCTGTTGGCCGTATGAATGCGCGCCGAGCTGTCTTCCAGGGGTTCTATCGTCTTGCGAAACCGCTCGATCTGCTCGCGACTAAAGGCCGGATCCGGCTCGTCGGCCGTCGCCAGATGGGTCCACAGCCCCTCGATTTTCACGTTTTCGGCCGTCTCGAGAAGACGCACGACGCGGCTCGCGTCCTCGCATGCGATACCGAGGCGAGTCATCCCCGTATCGATCTTGACGTGTGCTCGAAACGGCCCGCGGCCGGCGCCGGTGAGATGGTCGGCGACGTCCTCCGACGTCACGCTGACGTCGAGATCGTATTCGGGATAGAAAGGCACGTACTCGGGCAGTGGAGCGGCGAGCACGAGGATGCGGCCTTCGATGCCCGATTTTCTCAATCGGATGCCCTCGGGAATGGTTGCGACCGCAAACCAGGTCACACCCGCGCCGGCCAGTGCGGCGGCGACCCGCGGCGCTCCGTGTCCGTAGGCGTCGGCCTTGACGACGGCCATGACGTCTGCGGTGGGCACCTTCTGCCGAAACACGTCCAGGTTCCGGAGCAGTCGACCTATGTGAACTTCGGCCTTGGTCGGCGCCGAGGTCGCGTCGGCATCCAGTCGAGTGGAGGTGTCGATTTTGCGAACTACTGCATTCATGTACGTCGATTCTGGTGCGAACGGGGTCGCGTCCGGCAAGGCTGTCGGCGACCGGAATTAGCGGTCAGGGGCGGAAGGTACTCGTATGGTGAACGGGGGGTTCGTAACCTTCGAGATTCGAAACCTTTGAATCTATCCTTGTTACAATCGGCGCGGATATTCCGGAGCTCACGAGTTCCATTCGCGAATCGAAAATCAGCCAATCGTAAATTCTTTATTCGTATGCGGGAGAAGCTGTTATCAGTACTGGCGGTGCTGTTGCTGGCGGCCGCCGGTGCATCTGCCGTAGCGGCGCAGCAGGAGGCGGTCGAACGACTTCGTCTCACACTGGAGGACATTCACGCCTCGAACGTCTTCACCCCGCGGGGCTTCGAGGCAGGACGCTGGGCCGAAAAAGGACCCGTCGTTACCTTCGTCGAGAGCGACGCGGAGATCGGTGCGACGCATTTGATCAGCTACAATCTGGAGACGGACGAGCAGGAGCGGATCATCGACGGATCGAACCTGTACGCCGACGACGTCGATCGGCTGGTCACCATTGATGACTACGCCTACAGCTCAGACGAGTCGAAGGTGCTTATCTATACCGATTCGGAGCGAGTCTGGCGCCATAATACGAAGGGATTCTACTACGTCTATGAGGTCTCGTCCAGGACGTTGAGGCCGATCGCCGACCGGGAGAAGGGATTTCAGATGTTCGCGAAGTTCAGCCCGGAAGGCCGGAGGGTCGGCTTCGTGCGAGATCGAGATCTGTTCGTCGTAGACCTCGATGCGATGACGGAGCGCCGCTTGACGTTCGACGGATCGGAGGGCGGCATCATCAACGGTACGTCCGATTGGGTTTACGAAGAGGAGTTCGGTTTGCGCGACGGCTGGGCGTGGAGCCCCGACGGCGGCCGCATCGCCTTCGTTCAGCTCGACGAGTCCGACACGCGCGAATTCGTCATGGCCGATCTCCGAAGCGACTATCCCGAACTCGTCCGTTTTCGATATCCGAAAGCGGGCGAGGTCAACAGTGAGATCCGTGTCGGCGTCGTCGACGCTTCGACGGGCGCCGAACGTTTCTTCGAGACACACACGTGGCGCGCCCGCGGCGATTCGCCGGAGTACGTCCCTTCGCTGGGATGGACGCCCGAGATCGACGGCACCTCCTACGTCTGGATGTTTCGTTTGAACAGGGATCAGAATGAGCTCGACCTGCTCTATGGCGATCCGGCGACGATGGACGTGCACGTCATCCTTCAGGAGCAGAACGATACCTGGCTGGACGTGGAGACGAGCTTCGGCGATCTCGCCGGAGGGACGATCACGTATCTGGGCGACGATCGTCACTTCGTCTGGCTGAGCGAACGGGACGGGCACCGGCATCTGTATCTCTACGAGAACGACGGCACGTTCGCAGGGCAGCTTACCCGGGGTGCGTGGAACGTCACGCGTTTTCATGGAATCGACGACGAGGCCGGTACGTTCTATTTCACCGGAACGGTAACGAGTCCGCTCGAGCGGCATCTGCTTCAGGGCAGCGTCGACGTTTCGGGCACGAATGGCCGGGATGAAGGGCCGCGGCGGATAACGGATCGAGCCGGGACGCATTGCATCGACATGTCGCGAGACCTGCGCTACTACGTCGATCGATTCTCGGACGTCCGCACGCCTTCGGTCATCACCCTGAACCGAGCCGACGGCACGCGGCTGAAGGCGCTCGAGGAGAATGCCGAGCTGCAATCGCGATTGGCGGCCTACGACCTGCCGTCGCCCGAGTTCACGCAGGTTCCGGGCGCCGACGGCGACCTGTTGAACGCCTATCTCATCAAGCCGCCGGATTTCGATTCGTCGATGACGTATCCCATGCTGATGTACGTCTATGGCGGGCCCGGCTCGCAGACGGTTACGAATTCGTGGGGCGGCGACCGTTTCCTTTGGCATGCGTACCTGGCCGCGAATCACGTCGTCGTCGTGGCGAGCGTCGACAACCGGGGGACGGGAGGCCGCAGCAAAGACTTCAAAAGCGTAACGTACAAGCGTCTGGGTGTCCTCGAGGCGGAAGATCAGATTGCGGCTGCCAGGCATTTCGCGCGCCTGGATTACGTCGACGAGGATCGGATCGGCATGTGGGGCTGGAGCTACGGAGGCTACCTGACGCTCATGTCGCTGCTCTCCGGTGACGGCCCAGAGACGTTCAAACTCGGTGCGGCCGTCGCGCCGGTGGCGGATTGGCGGCAGTACGACACGATCTACACCGAACGATACATGTCGACGCCGCAGCGAAACGAGGAAGGCTACCGAGTCAGCGCGCCCGTCAACTATGCCGACCGACTGCTTCCCGATCAGAAATTGCTCATCGCGCACGGCGATCTGGACGACAACGTCCACTTTCAGAACGCCATCCAGATGATCGACGCCCTTCAGGCGGCCGAGAAGCAGTTCGACATGATGTTGTACCCGGGTCGAGACCACGGCATCTACGGAGGGCGAACGAGGTTGCATCTTTATACGCTGCTGTCCGATTTCATAGCAGAGAACCTCTGATCCTCCATGACTCCCGATTTGCTTCTTCGAGGAGGCACCGTTCTCGACCCTGAAAACGGCGTGCAGCGCCCGGCCGACGTTCTGATCCGCAACGGGCGCATCGAAGCGGTGGGGAGCGACGTGGACGCCGACGATCTGCCGGTACTCGATTGTGCGGGAAAGCTCGTCTCGCCGGGCTGGATCGACATGCACGTTCATCTACGCGAGCCGGGCTTCGAGCACAAGGAGACGATCGTGACGGGTTGCCGGGCCGCCGCGTCGGGCGGTTTCACGGCCGTCGCGTGCATGCCGAACACCGATCCGCCGATACATACCCGCGACGTCGTCGAGTTCATCATCGAGCGGGCCGAATCGACCATCGTGGACGTGCATCCCATTGCCTGCGTTACGAAGCATCGGAAAGGCAGGGAGCTGACGGAGATGGCCGACCTCTCCGACGGCGGCGCGGTGGCCTTCAGCGACGACGGGTCCCCCGTTCAGGACGCCGGCCTCATGCGCCGCGCGCTCGAGTACAGCTCGTCGCTCGACCGTCCGATCGTCAATCACATGGAAGACCTGACACTGAACCCGGATGGTCACATGCACGAGGGCGAAGTAGCCTCCAGGCTCGGCATGCCCGGAATTCCAGGTCTGGCCGAAGAGGTGATGATCGCTCGAGACGTCCTCCTCGCCGAATTCACCGGCGGACACGTACACGTCGCGCACATCTCGACGACGAAGGCCGTAGAACTCGTACGGCGGGCGAAATCGAGAGGCATCCGCGTGACGGCGGAGACCTGCCCGCATCATTTCACGTTGACGGACGAATCCGTCGAGGCGTCCGGATTCAGCACGGACACGAAGATGCATCCCCCGCTGCGTTCCCGTGCGGACGTCGACGCGATCAAAGAGGGTCTTCGAGACGGCACGATCGACGCGATCTGTACCGATCATGCGCCTCACGCCACGTTTGAGAAAGAGGTCGAGTTCATCGCGGCGCCCTTCGGAATTCTCGGGCTCGAAACGGCCTGGGGACTCACCGGACGGGAGCTGATTGATCCCGGAATTCTGTCCGTCGTCGAGGCAGTCCGGAAGCTGACCGTCGAACCGCGACGGATCCTGCGGCTTCCGATGCCGAGAATTGAGCCGGGTCAGGAGGCGAATTTGACCGTCTTCGACGCGACGACACGATGGACCTTCGAGAGCCGCCACATCCGGTCGAAGAGCAAAAATACGCCTTTCGTCGGAGCCGAGATGGTCGGCCGCGCGTGGGCCGTCTACAACAAGAGCCGATTCGAACACTGGATAGACGCGTCGTAAATGGAGCGAAATACCGCCAAACTAAACGTGGGCGTGGTCTTCGGCGGGGTTTCTCCGGAGCACGAGGTTTCGATCATCTCATCGCTTCAGGCCATGCACGCGCTAGACCGAACGCGTTACGACCCCGTTCCGGTGTACATCGCCAAAGACGGCTCGTGGTATACCGGATCCATGCTGCTCGAGATCGAGGCCTATCAGGATCTGGAGAGAGTCCGGCGAGAGGCCGTGCCGGTGCGGGTCGACGCCGGTTCGTTCGGGTCCATGCTCCTGATCGAAAAGAAACCCGGCGGGTGGCTGTCGTCGCGCCCGCGCGAATTCCGCGTCGACGTCGTGTTTCTGGGCCTGCACGGGGGATCGGGCGAAGACGGGGGGCTTCAGGGCGTCTGCGAGACCCTCAACGTGCCCTATACGGGAAGCACGATACTGGGCTCGGCGATCGGAATGGACAAAGTGCTTTCAAAGATGCTCTGCCGCGATCAGGGCATACCGATCGTAGATTTCTTCGCGTTTCGCGAGTCTGACTGGGCGCATCACGAAGAGGAGTGGCTGGATCGAGTAGAAGAGCGGCTCGGCTACCCGGTGGTGGTCAAGCCGGCTCGCCTCGGCTCGTCAATCGGCATTTCGATCGCAAGCAACCGCGAACGGCTGGATCGTGCGATCGAGGACGCGCTGCGCTACGACGAAAAGATCGTCGTGGAGATGGCGGTGCAAGACTTGAAAGAGATCAACTGCGCCGTGTTGGGAGATCCTAACGACGCGGAGACGAGTGCGCTGGAGCAGCCGGTGAAGACGGAGGGTGAGGAGCTGCTGACGTTCCAGGAGAAATACATGCGGGGCGGTGACGGCGACGGTTCGAAAGAAGGCCGCCGCGGCGCGAAGTCCGCCGGCGCCCGCGCGGGAGGGATGGCGTCCCTCGATCGCATCATCCCGGCTCCGATCGACGCCGTGACGTCCGAGAAAATTTGTGCGCTGGCCGTCCGCGTTTTCAAGCTCTTCGAATGCGGCGGCGTGGCGCGCATCGATTTCATGATCGACGAATCCACAGGCGCCATCTATTTCAACGAAATCAATACGATACCCGGCTCTTTCTCATTTTATCTTTGGGAACCGGCGGGAATTTCGTTCGACACGTTAATCACGCGCATGATAGAGCTGGCGCGGAAGCGTCATCACGACAAGAACAGCCGAGTTCGAACGTACGACGTGAACCTGCTGTCTCGCAAGAGCTTGAGCGGCATAAAGGGGTCCAAACAGGGATGAGGGGGACTGTATCGGCGATCGTATGCGTCGTCGCGTTGGGCTTCGGGGTCTCCGCCTGCGGCGCCGACGACGATGCAGGGGGCGGAGGGCGTGAGACGGCCGGCGACGAGTCCGGGGCGGCGACCCATGAATACGAAGTCTATCTCGGCAACGCCCTCACGGATACGCTGCGCGGAACGGCGAGCTTCGGCCGCGTCCTTGACCCCCGGACGGGCGACGAGCTGTTCGTGATTCGACTCTCCACCGGCTTCGACTTTGCCGGGGGCGTCGTCATATCCCGGCGAGATACCGTACCGCCGAAGCCCGGCAGTTACAATCTGGCCGCTTCCGCGGACTCGCTCGTGATCGTGCCCGTCAACCAGTTCCTGATCATCTATCGGGAAGGCATGCTGCGGGATCTTCGTTCGACCGCCGGTACGTTGACGTTTTCCGTCGTCACCGATTCGCTGATCGAGGGTCGTTTCGACGCGACGTTGCGAGGCGTCATTGCGGATCGCGGCCGCGATCTCACGGAGGGACAGGTGCACGCGGTCGGACGCTTCCGCGCGGGTCCGGGGATGTCGGGCTACGTCATCGGACTGTGACGCCGCGCCGGAATCCGCCTGAACCTCGTCCGCCGGCATTCGTTAAGGCTAGATTGCGACAAAGATCACGGTACGGGATGATTCAGGATATACTCGGCTTAATAGAAAAGCATCGGCGGTTCTTTATCTCAACGCACATCCGTCCGGACGGCGATGCGGTCGGTTCCGAGTTGGCGCTCGCCCTCTTTTTGACGCGTCTCGGCAAAGAAGTGGCCGTCATCAACAGCGACCCGCCGCCGATGAACATGGACTGGCTCCCCGGGGTGGACATGATCCAGGTGTTCGACGGCTCGCTCGAGCAACGCGAGGCCGTCAACGGCGCCGACGTCATCTTTATTCTCGATACGAATGCGATGGACCGGCTCGGAAAGCTGGTCGCTCCAGTTCGCAACAGCCGCGCCATCAAGGCGCTCATCGATCATCACACGCATCCCGAGGCCTGGTTCGACGTGATGTTCGAGCGCGAGACCGCTTCGGCGACCGGTGAGCTGGTCTACGAGGTCATCTCAGCCTATGACGCCGAGATGATCGACACCGACGTTGCGACGGCGCTCTACGCCGCGATCGTCACCGATACGGGCTCGTTCCGATACAGCAACGTGACGCCGGCGCTTCATCGCACGGTCGCGGACATCCTCGAGCGCGGCGACATCAGTCCGGCGCCGATCCACACCGCCGTTTACGACACCCGCTCGCCGGAAAGCCTCCGGCTACTCGGGCGGGTCCTCGAGAGCATCACGCTTCGATACGGCGGCCAGGTGGCCTACATGGTCATAACGCCTCGGATGCTGCGAGAAACGGGTGCGAGCAGCGAGGACACGGAAGGTTTCGTGAATTACGCTCTGTCGATCGAGGGCGTGCGGGTCGCGATCATGTTTCTGGAGACGGAAAGCGGCACCAAGATGAGTTTCCGGTCTAAGGCGGACGCCCACGTGAACGAATGGGCTCGCGCATTCGGAGGCGGCGGCCACAAGAACGCGTCCGGAGCCTATCTGCGCGTACCCCTCGAAAGCGCCATCGAACAAGTGATCGCGGCGGCGCCGCGGTTCCTCGGGATCGAGCCGGAGGATGAAGGAGACGTAGAGCTGTCGGACGACGACGCGACGTATCTTTCGACGTTGATGGAATTGAAGTCACAGGGAAAATAGACCTCCATGAAAGTTTCGATTACGACACTCCCTCTGGCAGAGCTGGACGTAGATTTGCTCATCATCCCTGTGGCCGAGGAAGACGTCGTCGACCGCCTGTCTTCGCTCGCGGACGAGCTCGGACCGGCCGTACAGCGTGCAGCCGACGATTTCAAGGGCAAGAGCGACGACGCCCTGATGGTCTATCCCGAAAAGTCCCATGCGAGGCGGCTCGGGCTCGTAGGGTTGGGTGCGGAGAAAAAGATCGACGCCGAAGTCGTTCGCCGCGTCGCTGCCCGGGGTCAAGCCCTGGCCCGCGCGAGTAAGTCCGAGACGGTGGCGATCGTTCATCCCGAACTCGATCTCGATCCGGAGGCGGTAAGCCAGGCCCTCGTCGAGGGGTTCATGCTGTCGTCGTACCTCTTTCTTCGCTACAAGACCGAAACCGACGGCTACGCCGGTGCCGATCGCCTCGTCTTGCACGTGGCCGATCAGGAGAAAGGAAGTCGGCGCGGGGTGGAGCGCGGCCGCGTGGTTGCCGAGGCCGTCATGACGGCTCGAGACCTGGTGAACACGTCGCCGGACGAAAAAACGGCGACCGCTCTCGCTCGCTCGATCGAGAAGCTCGGGAAGAAGCACGGCTTTTCGACGTCCGTCTGGGGAAAGCAGCTGATCGAAGAGGAAGGCATGCGCGGTCTCCTCGCCGTCAATCGGGGCAGCGTGGAGCCACCGACGTTTACGATTCTCGAATGGAAGCCGGACAATGCCGGCAACGAATGGCCGATCGTGCTGGTGGGGAAGGGGATCGTTTTCGATACCGGCGGTCTCTCCCTGAAGC
>CAZMXY010000012.1:0-15220 GCA_964570345.1 uncultured Rhodothermales bacterium
GGTGTTGCGTATGCCAAGCTCGATGTCCACGGCGAGGCCCTCGGCCGCGTACGGGACGACCTCGGAACGATGATGCGGATGACGAAGGCGTGGGCTCTCCGCGAGTATCGGTCGGTGCCCTGGAAAAGTCTCGTCTACGTCGTCGGAGCCATCATCTACTTCGTAAATCCCGTCGACCTGATTCCGGACGTCCTCGTGGGGATCGGATTCATAGACGATGCGGCCGTGGCCGCGGCCGTCGTCCGCGCCGTGCACGATCAGTTGGAAGCCTTCCGTGACTGGGAAGAGCGTGCGGCGCTCGAATCGTCGGCAGAAGCACCGGCCTCGTCCTCCATGGCCGCCTGACCCCGCGCTGCGCCCTCCCTCGTGTCACCGTCGGGCCCTGATACGTAGATCGTGCGCGTCGGATAGGCGAAGTCCACTCCCAACTTCTCGAACTGCGCGAACAGGGCCAGGTTGATCGCCTGCTGCCGATCCATGTAGACGTTATAGTCGGGAAGCAGGACGAAATACACGACTTCGAAATTAAGCGAGGAGTCGCCGAATTCCTTGAAGTGCGCCCGGTCGAATCGCGTATCGTCGAGCGATTGGATGATGTCGCGCACAATGACGGGTATTCGTTCGAGCATCTCTATCGGCGTCTGATAAATCACCCCGAACGAAAACACGATGCGGCGCTCGAACATCCGCTTGTAATTGCGGATCCGGCTGTCGAGCAGGTCGCCGTTCGAGAAAATGATCTGCTCGCCGGAGAGACTCCGTATACGCGTCGACTTCAGCCCGATCTGCTCTACGGTGCCGACGTAATCGTCGAGAATCAGAAAGTCGCCCACGACGAACGGTTTGTCCAGCACGATCGTCAGTGACGCGAACAGATCTCCGAGGATGTTCTGGAGTGCCAGCGCGATCGCAATGCCCCCGATGCCGAGGCCGGCCACCAGCGCCGTAACGTCGATGCCGAAATTCTCGAGCGCTACGAGCAAGATGATCGCGTAGAGTACGAGTCTCGCGATGAATCCCCCGGCCTGCATCGTGGTAACCGCCGCGGCGTCGGTCTCGAGCTTGCGCTCCCGATACCGCCTGAGCCAATCGGAAATCAGATGATTTCCCCAGGAAATCACCTGAACCAGCAGCAGCAGGAAGGCCGCCCGCGAAATGTAGACGACCGCCGTCCTCGTGACGGGAGCCACCGACACGGCGAGGTAGAGGGCGAGCGCGAGGATGAAGTAGAAATGCGTTTTCTGAAGAAGCGACGTGATAACGTCGTCGATCACGTACTTCGTTCGTCCAGCGATCTTCTCGAGCCGCCAGATCAAGATTTTTCGCACGAGTACGAACGCCGTCGTGAACGCGGCCCACACCGCGAGCAGGGTCAACCAGGCACCGACGGTTGATCCGAGGAACGTGTACTCCATGAAATCGCGGGTAAAGAAGTCGATCATGACAAGACGCTACGTGGGCGAGAATCTAGCGAGGACTCGAAGGGGCTACGAAAGGCGGGGGTCGGCAGCCTCGACGCCATGCACGACGCGGCGCGGTCACGGTTTCGAGAAAATAATCCGTCGCGGGCGATTCTGAATTGGAACCCTTCGAATTTATAAAGGTTGACGCGGCAATTTTCCAGACGCGTCCGCGACCCGACGCACGTCTTTCGCGAATTTTTGCACGCGACCCGCAGTCCATTTCCGGAGGTGGAGAATACATGGAACCCACGAGCGAACGCGATACGCAAGAGCGTAAAATTGGACCCACCGTTTCTAAAGACAAGTGGGTGAACCATGCCCGAAATAAGCTGCAGCGCGGCTACGTACTCATCGTCGGCACCGAGCGCAAAAATGCCAATTTCTACTCCAAAGACAAGGGCTACGAAATGTGTGCCTACAACGTCGCGCGTCAGATGATCAAAGACGGACTCGTGCAGAAGGTACGCCCTCATCATCTGGGTGACGTTTACGAGCTGGTGGAGGTGTCCGGGGCGCTCGATCGCCGCGGCACGGCCGACGTTCCGACCACGGTTGACGACGAATTCGAAGCGCTCCTTAACGACCTTGAGACCGACGTCAAGGACGAATCGGCCGAGCCCGACGGCGACGAGGCCGCTTAGCGTTCGGCGCCGGCAGGAGCGTCGTCTTCCTCCGCTTCCAAGCTCTCGTCGAGAAGCCGGCCGGCCACGTGAATGAACTCCTGTTCGGTAATGAGGCCGACCAGGCGTCCGTCACGAACGACGGGCAGTGAACCGATCTTGTGCTTGCGCATCACGCGAATCGCATCGATCGTCGGCGTCTCGGGCGTGACGGAGATCGGATTCGTGATCATCACGTCCTTCACTGCGACCACGCCCTGGTTTCCTGAATTCGCACTGTTCTCGGCGAGGTAACGCAGGAGACTACGGTGCGTCACGAGGCCGACAAGGCGGTGCTCGTTGTCTTCGACGAGGACGTGCCGAATGCGCTGCCAGTCCATCAAGCAGGCCAGGAATTCGACGAGCTCTTCTTCGTTCACGGTGAACAGATCCGTGTTCATGTACTGCTCGACGCGCGTCCTCTCCATGCGGCGCCGGACGTAGCCCTCCTGTATTCGCGCCGGCGACCAGGTGTGGACGGGTCGGCCGGACTTCTGGCGTTCGATCGTGGCCGCCACGACCGCATTGAGTCGTTCGGATCGAGTCCCCTCGTTCTTCATGCCCGCCAGCGACTCGAGTTGCCATTGCGAACCGGTCTGACGCGTCGCGACACGCTGCTCGATGACGGAGAGGTAGCGATCTACGTCGTCTCCGTCGATTCCCGAGGCCTGAAGGCCCTCTCGAGCCAATGGGATCAATTCATCGCAGATCAATTCGTCCGCCGGGACGCGTCGATCGTTAAGCCATGTGAGCTGTGAGGCCAGACCGATCCGAGCGGCGGACGTGAAATTGTGCTTGGCATCGTCAAAGTCCATCACCCGGGTTATGTCCGGATGCTGATGTGAGAGCCCACTCACGAGGCCGAACCAGAACGCCGCGTTGGCTACCTCGTCAACGGCGGTCGGTCCGGACGGCAAGATGCGATTCTCGATTCGGAGATGCGGAACGTCGTTCAACGTGCCGTAGCAGGCTCGATTCCACCGGTATACCGTGCCGTTGTGGAGCTGGAGCGCCTGAAGGCGCGGGATCTCGCCGCGGCGAAGGACTTCGAAGGGATCGTCGACCTCGCCGGCGGTGAGCAGCACGCGAAAGCGCGATATGTCTTCTTGAAAGATCTCCAGGACGGACTCGCGAACCCACTTCGTTCCGAAATGGACGCGTGGGCTCATCTCGCGCAAATACAGATTCGAGCTTCGCGTGTCGACGGCTTGTTGAAACAGAGCAATGCGCGTCTCACGCCAAAGCCGCTTGCCGAAAAGGGTCGGAGAATTCGTGGCGGCCGCGAGGACAGGAGCGGCAACCGTCTGGGCAATGTTGTACAGGCTGGCAAATTCGTCCGGATGGACCTGAAAGTGCGTCTGGAAACTCGTATTGCACCCTTCGAGGGTGATCGTGTCGTGCTTGAAAAAGAGTTCGTCCGTGCCGCGAATCTGCAGCTCGGCAGGCCCGCCGCGCAAACGCGAGATCGCGTCGTTCAACGCAAAATAGCGCGGCATCGGCGTCATGTTCGCGAGCTTCAAATCCGAAAGGGAGATGGTGGGCAAAATCCCGGCCATGAGGACCTGCGCCCCTACGTCCTCGACCAGGCGCCGGACGTGCGACATGGCCCTATCGATCTCTTGCTCCATTCGGCGCAGGCAGTCGTCCGCGAAAACGACGGGCTCCAGATTAAGCTCCAGGTTGAACTTCATCAGCTCCGTAACGAGGCGTGGGTCCTCGTTCTTCTCGAGCACCCTTTCGACCACGGGTGCCGGCTGCCAGCGTTCGTCGACGAGAAAGAGCTCCTGCTCGGCCCCTATACGTCGCACACCGCTCTCGAACATGTTCTCTTCGAGCATGTATTCGAGCGCACGTACGTCTTGGATGAGCTGCCGGGTGAATTGACGCAGCGCCGCTTGATCCGCCTCCTTCCGTATGTCCTGCTGTCCCATGGCGCTCCTGAACGGTCTCCTCCCAACGTCTTCTAAAAACCTGATCGATACGGAGAAGTCGTCAAAATACGCGACGGAAACCTCTATTTCCGGTTCACGTTTTTGACCGGAGCACGTCAAGGAGTACGAAGCACAACGATGGTACACGGCCGGGGCATAATTCGTGGGCATTGTCTGGCAACCATTGCCCTAGTGGCGATGGCCGGCTGCGCCACGTCCACGGCCCCGTCAAAGAGCCCCCAAGTCGCTGCCGAGATGCGGCCCTCTCCAAAGGGGGACGACGTCCATTCGCGGACGGAACGGGCCAAGCAGTTCTTTATACGTGGGATGACCGAGTCCCACGTCGGGAATCACGAGGCCGCCCTCGATTTGTATGCCCGGGCGCTGCGACTCGCGCCGAACTCGGCCGCGATCCTGTCCGCCGCGGCCGAATCCCACGAAGCACTGGGTGACGAAACGAGTGCCGTTTATCACGCTCGCCGGGCCAGAGAACTCGAGCCCGAAAATCCCCACTTTCACTCGGAACTCGCGCGCATCTTTCTGGGCCAAGGTGACACGAACGACGCCGTGCGGGTCTACGAGGAAATGCGCGCGCGCTTTCCCGATGAGCTCGAAGTGCTCTACGAACTCGCTCGCGTATACACCATCGGCGGGGAATTCGAGCGTGCCATTGAAACGTATCAGGCCCTACTCGACGAGATTGGCGAAGATCGCGACGTCGAACAGGAAATGCTGCACCTCTATGGGCGCCTGGGCGACGAGGCCGGGATGGAGAGCGTGCTGTTGAGGATGATCGACGAACATCCCCTAGACGCATCGCTACGAAGGAGGCTCGGCGACGTCTACGCTCGTCAGGATCGCGATGCGGACGCGGCGGAGCAGCTCGAACGAGCCCTCGAGCTGCACCCCGACGACGTGGAGACGCTGCTGGCCCTGACCGATCTGTATCGACGTCTCGGGCAAGCCGAAAGCGCCGATGCCCTGTTGGAGCGAGCCGTGAACGTTGAAGCGACGACGGCCGAGGACCTCTTGAGCCAGGCGGCGCCTCTTCTTGCACGTGCCGGACGCGACGCCGAGGCCATTCAAACTGTCGAGACACTGCTCAGGCGCGCACTGGAAATGGATCCGAAAAATGCCGATGCACTCGTCATGTTAGGAGACCTTCGCCTTACCCGGGGCGACGCCGAGACGGCCGGCGAGTTGTTGTATCGAGCCCTCGAGCAAGATCCGCGCGACCTACAAATCTGGATCCAGGCGGCGGGCGCGTTCCTCCAATCCGGTAATCGTGAACGCGCTATCTCCGTAACGAACGAGGGTCTCGGACTCTTCCCCGGATACGTTCCGCTCCTTCGCATCTCGGGCTTCGCCTTGCTTGAAACCTATCGGAACCATGAGGCCATTTCGCGTTTCGAGGAGGCCGTGCAGATCATTCGGGAGGATCGATCAGAGGCGGAGACCGAACTGGCCGATCTCCTGGGTGCACTCGGACTGCTCTACACGCGCGTACGGGATTTCGATGCGGCGGATCGTGCGTATGAGGATGCGATCGAGTCCGATCCTAACAACGCGGGCGTGCTGAACAATTACGCATTCAGCCTCGCTGAACGCGAAATCCAGCTCGAACGTGCCGAAGCATTGGCGCTTCGGGCCGTCGAGCTCGATCCCGACGCGGCTGCATTTCTCGATACGCTCGGTTGGGTGTACTTCAAACGCGGCGATCCCGAAACGGCGCGGCGCTGGCTGCAACGGGCTGCCGATCAGGAGGATGCGACCGCAGCCGTTTACGAACATCTGGGCGACGCGCACGCAGCCCTGGACGAGCCCGACAAAGCGCGTGAGGCATGGAATCAAGCCCTCGAGATGAATCCGGAAAACACCTCTCTCGCACGCAAACTCGGACGTCGCCAATAATCGTCGCTTACGCCTCTCCGTGCTTCCCTCCCGGCTCTCGTGGTCTTACCGTACGGTTCTCGTTGCGGCCGCCCTCTTCGTGCTCTACGGCTGCGGAGCGTCCAGGCCTGCTTTAGAGCGAGAGCTGCCCTCCAATTTTCCGTTCCATTCCGCCGAGCAAATATTGCTCAACCTACGCAGCGCGTATCCCGACACTCTGCACTCATTTCGAGGCAAAGCCAGCCTAGCCGTGCGGACGCCGGAACAGCGAGGGACGTTCTCTGCAGACGTGCATGAACGGATAGCCGATTCTCTGTACGTGAGCTTCAGTCCAGGCCTGGGAATCGAAGCCGCGCGGGCGCTCGTGACGGCAGACAGTTTCTATTTTTACGATCGCATCAAGAATCGCCTGGTGTACGGCGCCCTCGGAGACGCGGCGGGGATTCTCCCGCAGCCGTTCGCGACGAACGATCTCTTTCGCAATTTGCTAGGATTGATAACACCGCCTGACGACCTCACGTTTCACGTCAAGGCCGACGACTCGTTTTATCATCTCACCGACACCTCGGGCCTGCTGACGTATTCGATCGATCCAGCCTTCTGGCGCGTGGTTCGGTTGACGGAGCATCTTGAGGATGGAACACTTGTTGAGGTAAGATCCTTCTCGGAATTCGACACGTTTGACGGAGTCGTTTTGCCCCGGCGCGTAGAATTTTTGAGGCCGAGCGAGGAAACTCGTGCCTCGATCTACTACCGGAGTCTGGACCTGAACCCCGGCGATCTGTCCTTTGAGTTGAAGGTCCGCGATTCGGCCGAACGCGTGCATGCATCAAGATGAAATTTTCAGGGCGTCCGTGCGACCTCTCTTCATATCCCTTCTACTCGCCTCCCTTCTGGTACCATTCTCGCGTGCACAGGAGACCTCCGATCGTGAGACGACGGAGGCGCGGCTGTCCGAGCTCAAGGAGCAGATCGAGGCGGATCAACGTCGACTGACCGAGACGACGGAGGCGGAGCGCGCCACGATGGAGACGCTGCAGCATCTGGATCGTCAGATCGCGTTGCGCGAGGAGCTGATTCGCAACTATCAGCGGCGCGTGCGGCAGATCACGTCCGAGTCCGACTCGCTGCGAAATACGCTCACGGACCTCGAGTCGGAACTCGGCGCGCTGAAGCAGCAATATCGGACCCGCGCAACGCATGCGTACAAGTATGGTCGGATGCACGACCTCGCGCTCATCCTTTCCGCGAAGTCGATCAACCAGATGCTCGTCCGCGTCCGCTATCTGCACCGTTTCGCTGAAAAAAGGCGAACCAAACTGTCCGACATCCTCCGCGCAGGAGACGACCTGCGGGCGCGGAGGTTCGAGCTCGGACAGATGCTCGCTCGCAACGAGCAACTGCTTCGCGAGGCCGAGAAGGAACAGCGAAATCTCGGTCAGCTCCAACTGAATCGTCGCCGCGTCGTCAGCGAACTTCGGCAGCAGCGCTCGACGATCGAACGCTCGATCGAGCAAAGCCAGACGGCGGCTCGAGAGCTCGAGGGTCGGATTAGAGACCTTGCCGCGGCCGCCTCGACGCGCCGTCGCGTCGCCGAGGCCGCCAATCCGCGCGCCGCCGCCGAATTCGTCGAGATGACAGGGTCGTTCCTCCAGAATCGAGGCCGTTTACCGTGGCCGACGGCGGGCGTCGTGCGCGAGCCGTTCGGCGATGTCATAAATCCAGTCTACGGGACGAAAACGCCCAATCCCGGCGTGATCATCGAGACACAGGCCTCCGCCGAGGTGCGCTCTATCTTCGACGGGCAGATCATCGACGTTTCCCTTCTGCCGGAGTACGGCACGTACGTTGTGGTCGAGCATGGGGAATACAAGAGCGTCTACTCCAACTTCTCGATGACCTATGTCGCCGAGGGCGACAGGGTGCGTGCGGGTCAGGTCATCGGGCGTGCGGGCACCGACGCCGAACCGAAGGGCACCGCCGTATTCTTCGCGTTGTTCAAAGGGGGCTCGCCGGTGGATCCGGTCCCGTGGCTTGCGCCGCGGTAGTCGGCCCGTCGGGGCGTCCGGCGGCTTGAGGTTCCGACGCCGTTCGTCAAACGAGTCCGATCGACCGGTCACGGCGCACTCCCGACGCCCGCGAATTCTTGTTTCGGGCACCGCCTGCGCTTACTTTCGGCCATGCGTCACTCAAAATTGATCACCGAGGCCCAGGTACGCTCCGCCGCCGCCCAGGGGCACATGGAGCTTCTCGTCGGCCCGAAGACCGTCGTCACCCCCAGCGCCCGCGACGCCGCCCGGAATCTGAACCTCTCGTTCGTCTCGACGGATGACGCGTCGCCTGATTGCGGCTGCGCCCACACGCCGATGGAGGCAGCCAATTCAGGCTTCGCCGGGACGAACGCGATTGTCGTCATCGGCAGCGACCACGGCGGATTCAATTTCAAAACCGAGTTGAAACGGCTGCTTGCGAAGCTCGACCGCGAAATCGTGGACGTCGGCACGGACACGGAAGAAAGCTGTGACTATCCCGATTTCGCGTATGCCGTTGCGGCAACCGTGGCGGCCGGGCGTGCGGCCCTGGGCATCATGATCGACGGTGCCGGGCCTGGTTCGGCGATGGTCTGCAACAAAGTTCCAGGGATCCGAGCCGCGTGCGTGCACGACGAGTTCACGGCCTGGAACGCCCGCGCCCACAACGACGCGAACGTGATCACGCTCGGGTCGCGGGGGATCGGAATCGAGGTAGCCAGACGCCTGGTGAAGGTGTTTCTCGATACGCCGTTCGAAGGGGGCCGGCACAAGATCCGCGTGGAGAAGGTCCTCGACGTCGAACGGCGGTTCTTTGCTCAACCGCCGGCTCCTGAGTGAAGCGGATGCGACGTGCGAAATGCGAATAGTGAAGAGCGGCACACGCGGCGTCGCTCCTCCCCCCTCGCTCTTCACTTTTTCGTTCTTCACTTTCCGTTGTCCCCTTCTTCGTTTTCATAAAAAGCTTACTTCCTCGTTCGGCAAGCGCACCGAACCCTGCGTATTATGCCGTGAGAGGCGAATCCAGCAGACTCACCCGGAACGTACACTATGGCCAATTCGAAATATGACGTCGTCGTAATCGGCACCGGCCCCGGCGGGTACGAAACCGCCATCCGTGCAGCCCAGCTCGGGTTGAAGGCGGCGGTCGTCGAAAAGGACAAGCTCGGAGGCGTCTGCTTGAATATTGGCTGCATCCCAACGAAGGCGCTGCTAAAGAGCGCCGAAGTACTCGAGGAGTCGAGACACCTCTCCGACTTCGGCCTTTCGTTGGACGGTAACGTGAAAGCCGATTTTGCAAAGGTCGTCGAGCGCAGTCGAGGCGTAGCCGACAAGATGAACAAAGGTGTCGCGTTCCTGATGAAGAAGAACAAGGTCGACGTCCACTTCGGCCACGCGCGCCTCGCCGGCGGGGGCAAGGTCAACGTCGAGCCGTCGACGAACATGGACGGTGAGGAGATCGGGGAGGAGGTGTCGATCGAGGCCAAGCACGTAATCATCGCCACGGGCGCCCGTGCCCGCGAAATCCCACCGCTTCCCATCGACGGCGAGAAAATCATCACTTACAGAGAGGCGATGCTTCAGACGAAACCCCCGAAACGCCTCGTGGTGTGCGGTGCCGGTGCCATCGGGGTCGAATTCGCGTATTTCTACAATCAGATGGGTACCGACGTCACGGTCGTGGAGCTGCTCGATCGCCTCGTTCCCGTAGAAGACGCCGACGTGTCGAAGGAGCTCGAAAAAGCCTTCAAGAAGCAGGGCATCAAGACGATGACGTCGGCCGAGGTACAATCCGTCGACACCAAGGGCAAGTCGCTGAAGGTCAAAATCAAGACGAAGAAGGGCCAGGAGACGATCGAGTGCGACCAGGTCCTGTCCGCTGTCGGCGTGGTCGGCAACGTCGAGGACCTCGGACTGGAAGAGGTCGGCGTGAAGGCCGAGAAGGGAAGGATCGTCGTCGACGAATTCTACCGCACGAACGTGGAGGGCATCTACGCGATCGGTGACGTCGCCGGACCGCCGTGGCTCGCCCACAAGGCCAGCCACGAGGGCATACTGTGCGTTGAGAAGATCGCCGGCAAGAACGTGCAGCCGATCAACTACAACAACGTTCCCGGCTGTACCTATTGCCAACCTCAGATCGCCTCGGTCGGATATACGGAAGCAGCGGCCAAAGAGGCCGGATTCGAGCTCATGGTAGGCAAATTTCCGTTCTCGGCCTCTGGCAAGGCGTCCGCGCTCGGTCATCCGGAGGGCTTCGTCAAGGTGATATTCGACGCGGAGTACGGCGAATGGCTAGGCTGCCATATCATTGCACGCGACGCGACCGAGCTGATCGCCGAGGCCGTCACGGCGCGCCAGCTCGAGACGACCGTTCACGAGGTTATCGAGGCCATGCACCCTCACCCCACGCTGTCGGAGGCCGTCATGGAAGCCTCACGCGCCGCAATCGGCGAAGCCATTAACGTCTAGGCCTATTCGCATAGGCTCGGTATCGCTCGAACGTAACGCCCTGACCGAAGCGCTCTTTTTTCGTCCGCCGACAATCTCGGGCTGTCTCAGCGAGCCGGGTTTTTTGACGCCGGCTCTGTGGCTTTTACCCCACGTGCGCACAGCCTGCACACCACTTGCGCAGGCTCTTCGCATCCCGATTGGTGCCCGGCGCACCGGGCACGGTATCGCACGGACTAAATCACTCCTATCTCGCCGTCTCCTGTCCACTCGAGAGCCCAAACGGCAGATTCGTGTTACGATTTTCTTCGTTTCGGCCACGTTGGAACGGAGCTTGATTAGGGATCCAGGCGAAACGACACAGACCCATGCAACAAACGAAGTAAGACGATGCATACATCGATGACGTTCAAACGATTTCGATCGACCGGCCTTGCCGCGATCGCGTCCGCCGGCCTTCTTCTGGCCGGCTGCGACAGCGCCACGGGACCGGGCCTTGAGAGTGACACGACGTTCGAAGGACGCGTGACGGACGATGCCGGATTCGGGAAAGCGGCCGGGAACGTGGAAGGTGCCGTCGTAACGGCCTCGAACGTATCCGCAAGCGGATCGGCAAACCGTATCGACGGCGAGGCCACGACGAATGCCGAGGGCCGCTTCCAACTCGACACACGGGAAGCCGCGAACGAAGTCGTCCTGACGGCTGAGAAGGCGGACTTCCGCTCGAAAGTCATGGCCTTTACGGATGGTCGAGCACGCATCGATGCGATGCCGATGACCACGGAGACCTACGGTGAGGCCGAAGTCTTCCTCGAGGCGCGCAGGCAGGACGACGACGATGACGTGACCATGTCCGACGTTGCCGTCTATGTCACCCAGGAGTCGGCGGCCGAAGCGTCGACCAATGCCAATGCGGCCGCGCGAATCGCCGCAGCCATCGTCGCGGAGGCGCAGACCAAGAAGGACTACGTCCGTGAAGAAAGAGGGAGCGAAGAGGTGGCCGAAGCACGCGACCGGGAGAATCAAGCGTTCTTGACGTTTCAGGCCGAGCTGTCGGCATCCGGCAGTGCATCGGCGCAGGCCGAGGCGATCCACGCCTTCGAGGAGGCTCTGATTCAGGCATATACGGACGCGGGCGTAGCGATCGAAACGCAGGCGCGTGCGCGTCAGGCTGCACGCACCGCCGTCGTCAAGTTCGGCAGCGAAGCCTCGTTGACGGCGCGGCTCCATCTTCGCAAGAAAGCTGAGATCCTGGCGGCACTTGCGACATCCGAAGCCATCGAGGCTTCCTTTCGCGCAAGCGGTGCGACGAACGCGCGCGTGAGCGCGCTCGAACAGGCGAGAAGCACGCTCATCTCGCGCCTGCGGGCGGCGGCGTCGATAAGTGCGATGGTCGACGCGAAGGCCGAGTATGAGGCCGACGTCCGAGACGAGCTCGCCGCCGAGATCGGCGTCGATTCGAACGTTCTCGCCACAGCCGACGCCGCGCTACTCACCGCCAGGACGGCACTCAACGTGGCCCTTACGACGGCCGGCTCGGCGCGGGCCGTAGCCCAGGCGCACGCCTCGTTTTACGCCAGTGCGGAAGCTGCCGCCGAAACCTCGCTTGCCGTCTCGAGCGACGCGGAGCTCGGCGCCAACGTACTGACGCTGTTCGGTGCGGACGTTGAATAGAACGCTCCTTGCTCGCGATTTCGTCGAGAACCTCAAAGCACTACGGCGCCCTCTCCACTCCGGAGGGGGCGCCTTTTTTATGATGTGCCCGTCCCGCGCGACCTCGTGTATCCGCGGTGGTCGTCGCAGGAGGCTGCAACGCCGCGGAGCCGCGCCACGATGCCCCGTCCGCCGGTGAAAGTATGGCAGATCGGCCAATCGAGGACGTTTTCGGCGACACATGGATCCACGTCCCAAAAACGGCCGCGAATGCCCCGGCTAGCGTACGACTGCACCGGCCTCGCCGTCGCTCGAGACGAGCGCGAGGGCTCCTTCGCGGTTTTCGGCCATGAGCAGCATGCCCTGGCTCTCCAGACCGAAGAGCGTCCGCGGCGCGAGATTGGCCACGACGACGACCCTCCTACCGACCAGATCCTCGGCGGTCATGTGCTCGGCCACGCCGGCGAGAATCTGGCGTTTCTCGAAGCCGAGATCGACCTCCGTTCGGATCAGCTTGTCCGATTTTTCGACGCGCTCCGCGCGTTCGATCACGCCGACGCGAAAGTCAAGCTTCGCGAAATCTGAATATTCGACCTCGCCTTTCACCTCTTCAAAGGACGTCTCGGCGCCGGCGTGCTCGGATTCCGCCTCCGCCGACCTCCGGCGAAGCTTTGCGAGCTGCGCTTCGATCCGGTCGTCCTCGATCTTCTCGAAGAGGATTTCGGCCTCGCCGACCCTATGCCCGGCGGGCAGGAGCGGCCGACCGGCCTCGTCCCATCCGATTGCGCCGTCGGCGGCGGCCCCTGGGACGCTGGGACGTACGCCATCCAGCCGAAGCATCTCACGAAACGCCTGTGACGTAAACGGCAGCACCGGATCGAGAAGCACCGCGAGCGCCGCGCATAACTGCAGTGAGACGTGGATCGTGTTCGCGCATGCCTGCGGATCCGAAGTACGAGTACGCCACGGCTCCGTGTCGTTGAAGTACTTGTTTCCCAGCCGCGCGAGGTTCATCGTCTCGAAAACCGCCTCACGATTGCGGAAGGCTTCATACTGCTCGCCCACCTTCCGGGGGAATGCTTCCAGCGCCGCGAGCACCTCGAGGTCGACGTCCGACGGATCGACGAGCTCGGGTATCCTGCCGTCGTGGTAGCGGTGCACGAAGGTCATCGCTCGATTCACGAAGTTGCCGAGCACGTCGGCCAATTCACCGTTGACACGCGCCTGGAAGTCGCTCCAGCTGAAGTCGGCGTCTTTCGTCTCCGGAAGCGTCGTCGCCAGGGCGTAGCGCAGCAGGTCGGGTGGAAATTCATCCAGCACCTCATGCAGCCAGACGGCCCACCCGCGGCTCGTCGACAGCTTCTTGCCCTCGAGATTGAGAAACTCGTTGGCCGGCACGTTATCGGGCAGCACGAATTCGCCGTACTCCATCAGCATGGCCGGAAACATCAGGCAGTGAAAGACGATGTTGTCCTTGCCGATGAAGTGGACGAGCTTCGTCGCGTCGTCCTGCCAGTAGGTCTTCCATCGCTCGTGATCGCCGTGCTTCGCCGCCCACTCCTTCGTGGCGGAGACGTATCCGATCGGCGCGTCAAACCACACGTAGATGACTTTTCCTTTCACGTCGACGCCGACCCTTTCTGCGACGTCTTCGGGCACCGGGACGCCCCATGGCACGTCGCGCGTGATCGCGCGATCCTTCAATCCGTCCTGAAACCAGCTCCTCACCTGCCCTAGAACGTTCGGTTTCCACTCCGGATGGGTGTCGATCCACCGTTCGAGCTCGGGCTGATACTTCCCGAGCGGCAGATACCAGTGCGTCGTCTCACGAAGCTCCGGCGTCGCCTCCGTGAGCGCACTCCTCGGTTCCTTTAGCTCTAACGGACTGAGTGACGTACCGCAGTTCTCGCACTGATCGCCGTAGGCGTCGGTGTAACCGCAAACCGGGCAGGTACCGCGGACGAACCGATCGGCCAAAAAGATTTCGGCCTCCGGATCGTAGAGCTGCTTGTCCGTCTTGAGCTTGAACGCGTCTTTCTCGGCCAGTCTTCGAAAAAAATCTTGGCTCGTCTCACGGTGGGCATCGGTCGTCGTCCTCCCGTAGTAGTCGAAACTCATTCCGAAGCGCCGGAAATTCTCCTCAATCATCGGATGATACTTGTCGACGATCTCCTGCGGAGTAATGCCTTTCGCGTGCGCCTGCATCATGATTGCCACGCCGTATTCGTCCGAGCCGCAGACGTAAACGAGATCCCGCCCCTTCAACCGCTGGTACCGGCAGTACAGGTCGGCCGGCAAATAGGCGCCCGCGACGTGGCCGAGATGGATCGGACCGTTCGCGTACGGCAAGGCGGAGGTCACGAGGATGCGTTCGAAGTCCCGCTTCGGCATGGAGGGTGGTTTCGGTGGAGCATGTGAAACGGCGGCTGCACGTGATCGCACCGCCGCCGTGTTTGAACAAAATTTGGCGTAAGTTATAAAGAACGACACTCCTGACCCGATGTTCGACCCTGCTCCTTCATGCCCGACCCTCCAGACAACGGCGATTTCGGACCGCGTTCGGCGTCAGTCGCCCGACGAACCGGCGAGACGAACGTCCGCGTCGAGCTCGATCTCGACGGCTCGGACGCCTACGATAACGACACCGGGGTCGGCTTCCTCGATCACATGCTCGACCTCTTCGCGAAGCACGGCGGTTTCGGGTTGCGCGTCTCGTGTGCGGGGGATCTGCACGTGGACGAGCATCACAGCGTCGAGGACGTCGCCATTGCACTCGGCCAGGCGTTTCGTGAGGCCGTCGCCGAGAAGCGCTTCATAAGGCGTTACGGCCACAGCTACGTGCCCATGGACGAGGCACTGGCACGCGTCGTGGTGGATCTATCCGGCCGGTCGTGTCTTCACTTCAGAGCGGACGTCACGCGCGAGCGCGTCGGCGACTTGCCGGTAGAGATGGTGGAGCATTTCTGGTACTCCTTCGCGGAACACGCCCGGTGCAACCTGCATATCGACGTGCTCCACGGCACGAACGCGCACCATCAGATCGAGGCGATCTTCAAGGCCGCCGGGCAGGCACTTCGAGCGGCCGTGCACCGTGATGCGGCCAACGCGCGCGTGCCGTCGACGAAAGGCGCGCTTTGAAGTCG
>CAZMXY010000012.1:15320-52198 GCA_964570345.1 uncultured Rhodothermales bacterium
ACCGTGATGCGGCCAACGCGCGCGTGCCGTCGACGAAAGGCGCGCTTTGAAGTCGGCAGTTCTACGTCCAGATCAACGCGGGCGGAATCCGGGACAACCGAAACGTGGCGTCGTTGTCGGCCGCCGCCGGCGCCGCTATATTGATGCCTGTGGCGTAGACGTTTGGATCAATTGGCGTACGCTAGAAATGCTATCGAATCACAGGGTGGCCGTCATCGGCGCCGGCAACATCGGACGGGCGCTGATCGGCGGTTTAGTCAACGGGCACGAGTTCGACCCGTCGCAGCTCTGGGCAACGCGTCGCAATCCGGCAGCCCTCGACGCCCTTTCGCACGATTTCCCGGGCATCCACACGACGAAGGACAACACGGAGGCGGTCGCGAGCGCGACGATCGTAATTCTGGCGATAAAGCCGCAGAACGTCCACGACGTCGTCAACGAGATACGCCGCAGCGTGTCTACGAAGACGCTCGCGATCTCCGTGCTCGCAGGCATTACGACCGATGCGCTGCAGAAGAGTCTCGGCCAGGACGTACCCGTCGTCCGGACGATGCCGAATACCCCCGCCCTCGTCGACGAAGGCGCAACCGCGATCGCCGGAGGCCGCTTCTCCACGGGCGAACACGTGGAGCTCGCCCGGCACATCTTCGAGGCGGTCGGCAAGGTCGAAATCGTGCCCGAATATCTCATGGATGCAGTCACGGGGCTCTCCGGCAGCGGTCCGGCGTACGTGTACATGTTCATAGAGGCCTTAACGGATGCCGGCGTAAAGCAGGGCATCCCGCGACCCATTGCGGCTCGCCTCGCGGCCCAGACCGTCTACGGCGCATCGAAGCTGGTCATCGAGACGGGAAAGCATCCGGCGATCCTGCGCGACGAAGTGACGACTCCGGGCGGCACGGCCATCGCCGCCGTAGCCGAGCTCGAGGCGCACGGACTGCGCACGATGCTCATCAACGCCGTCGCAACGGCGACGGCGCGGTCGAAAGACCTGAGTGAGCTGTGATCGACCGGATGTCGGAGTTGCCGTCGATCGGCGGCCAGGCGTCGAGCCGGCTGCGTCCATACGTATATCCTCCATGATAGCAATCATCGACTACGGTATCGGCAATCTGCGTTCCATCGAGAAGGCGTTTACCGCCCTCGGAGCCAACGTCCGTCGTACGGACGATCCCGCAGAGATTCTCGCCGCCGAAAAGGTCGTGCTTCCGGGGGTCGGTGCTTTCGGAGCCTGCGCCGCGGAGATCCGTCGCAGGGCCGGCCTCGAAGCCACCATCCATCAGGTGATCGACGAAGGCAAGCCTTTTCTCGGCGTGTGCGTCGGCATGCAGCTCCTCTTCGAGGTCGGCGAGGAGATGGGCATGCACGAGGGCCTCGGCGTGATTCCGGGACGGGTCGTGCGGTTCGACGCCGTCCCGGCGGCCGCGTCGGAACGCGTATGGGCGGGTGCGGACGACGACGAGCCCGCGCCTCGACCATCAGGCGGCAGCCTCAAGATCCCGCACATGGGCTGGAACACCATTTACCCGTGCCGCGCTTCGTCGCTTCTGGGCGGACTCGACGACGCCTCGTATTTCTACTTCGTCCACTCGTTCGTCTGCCTCCCCGACGAAGCCGAAGACGTGCTCGCCAGATGCCGTTACGGGGTCGATTTCGCCGCCGTAATCGAGCGGAACAACGTATATGGGGTCCAGTTTCACCCCGAGAAGAGCCAGCAGAACGGCCTTCGCGTACTCCAGAATTTCGCAGACTTTGCGTAAGGCGGCGTCCCGACCGATTGACCCTGCCGACCGTAAGCTCAAAGTTCAGAAGGCGGAAGCCGTTGGCTTCTTGCCTTTTGTTTTGGATCCAACCGCCCTGTCTGCAGGCAGCGGACGCCGATGTTAGTCATTCCGGCAATAGATCTTAGAGATGGAAAATGCGTGCGCCTCTACCAGGGGTCGTACCAACAAGAAACCATCTACTTTGACGACCCGGTCAAGATGGCTAAGCTCTGGCGCGTACAGAATGCCCGCGTCCTTCACGTCGTCGATCTCGACGCGGCACGAGGCGGCGACAAGGAGAACCGTACGGTCGTTCGTCGGATCTGCGAAGCGCTCGACATTCCGGTACAGCTCGGCGGAGGCATCCGGTCAATGGAGGACGTCGAAGCGGCCCTCGAGCTGGGCGTTTACCGCGTCATCATCGGCACGGCCGCCGTCCGCGAGCCGGAGCTGGTGTCCGAGGCGATCAGGCGCTATTCCTGCAGCCGGATCGTCATCGGCATCGATGCCCGCGACGGCGAGGTTCGCGTGGACGGTTGGACCGAGGGAAGCGGAGTCGACGCCTGCGACCTCGCCGCCGACATGGAGCGGCGCGGCGTGCGGCGAATCGTCTACACCGACATCAGCCGCGACGGGACGTTAAAGGGTCCGAACGTCGAGGCCTACCGCTCGCTTGGAAAACGCCTGAGCCTTGCCCGCATCACGGCCTCCGGCGGCGTGGGCGGCTACGAGGACCTGATGCGCCTGTCGGACCTGAAGCCGTATCGCGTTGATTCGGTGATTATCGGCCGCGCGCTCTATGAAAATCGCTTCCCCTGCCAGCAGTTCTGGTGCTGGAATTACAAAGAGGACGTCGATCTGGACGAATACACCACCGCGCAGTTTCAAAAGGCGATCAAGCAAGACTGTTGACCGAGTCGGGCCGTTCCCTTTGTCCCTCGCCTGTTTTATGCCGCTCGCCAAACGCATCATTCCCTGTCTCGACGTCGACCGCGGACGCGTCGTGAAGGGCGTTCGCTTCGTTGACGTCGTGGACGCCGGTGATCCGGTCGAACAGGCCCGCTTCTACGACGCCGCGGGCGCCGACGAACTCGTTTTTCTCGACATCACCGCAACGCATGAGGATCGCGGCATCATGCACGAGGTCGTCAGAAGCACGGCTGACCAGGTGTTTATTCCGTTGACGGTGGGCGGCGGGCTGCGAACGGTGGAAGACATGCGAGCCATGCTGAACGCCGGCGCCGACAAGGTGTCGCTGAACTCCGCCGCGCTCAATGACCCCGAACTCGTCACGCGCGGCGCCGAAGCCTTTGGATCCCAATGCATCGTCGTGGCGATCGACGCAAAGCGACGTGAGAAGGCGATCGATTCCTGGGAGGTCTATACGCACGGTGGACGCAAACCGACCGGTATCGACGCCGTCGAATGGGCTGAGGAGGCGGAGCGCCGCGGGGCGGGTGAGCTGCTCGTCACGTCGATGGATCGCGACGGCACGAAGGACGGCTACGACGTCCGGCTGTTACGCGCGATCGGAGACCGCGTGAGCATTCCCGTAATTGCGTCCGGTGGCGCCGGGACGCTCGAGCATCTCGAAGAAGGGCTGACCGACGGGGACGCCGATGCCGTTCTGGCCGCTTCGATCTTTCACTTCCGCGAGCTTACGATCCACGACGCGAAGCGACACCTGCGCGCGGCGGGGATCGACGTTCGAATGGACGAGCCGAGCGCCGAGCACGCGACGAATCGCGATCGAAGCGGACGCGCCGCGGCCGATCATTCGCGTTAGACGTGGCGATCTCGGTCAGTACGGATCGAAACGACCGCTCGAAAACCCGTCAAAGACAGGCTGTCAACCTCACGCGTTGCGATCAATCGTCGTCGTCGCCTCGGCCCTCGCATCCTGCGGTCGCCTCCAACGATCACGATGCCGGCGCGTGACTGCGTCCCGGCTGCCCGTCGACCCATCGGATTCAGCGATCATAGGCCTGGAGGATCCGGTGCAAGGCCGCCTGCGCGTCCTGATAAATCCCCGGCTCCTCGCTTTCCCTCGGACCGGCGACGTTCAGACTCGCGACGTCGTGTTCCAAGATCCAGGCACGCACGTCCGAAACGTCGAACGTCTTCGGATGGACGACCTTCACGGGTTTACCGATCCGCCGCGCTTCTTCCAGCGTCAACGCCGTTCCTCCGTCCGGATCGCGGCGGCAGAAAATAAGCGTCGCGTCGCTGTCACGAACGTTCGACGCCGTCCGTTCTGCGTAGTCCGACGATCGAGTCTCCACCAACGGATAATGGGAGGGAATGCCTCCATCCTCGGCGCGACGCCCTGCCGGACACCATCCGCCCGCCTCCACTCCCATTTCGAGCGCGACGTCGAGCGCCGCACGATCCACGCCGGTCTGTCCGCCTGAAACGATCTTGATTGAGCGGACCCGCCGCTTGCTCCTCTCGTTAGTCATATACGCTCTCTGAAGTCACCCATCCGTATTGCCCATGCCCCGCCTCTTCGTCGCCGTCGATCTGCCCGCCGAACGCGCGGCGGCTCTCAAAACGCTTCGGGATCCCGATCTGAAAGCGCGCTGGACGGCGTCCGACCAATATCATGTCACCCTCAGATTTCTGGGCGATGCGGACGAACGCCGGACGGAGCAACTCCAGACTCGGCTCGAGGACATTGACCTTCCCTCGTTTCAATTGGGAGGTGAGGGACTCAACGTCTTCCCGTCGAAGCGGAAGCCGCGAGTCCTTATCGCCCACGTCAACGAAGAGCCCGGGCTTATGACCCTGCAGGATCTGGTCGACGAAGCTATCGTCGAGATGGGATTTGACGAGGATCCGAAACCGTTCAATCCTCACGTCACGCTCGGGCGACTACAAAAGGCGAGTCCCCGCGACGTCCGCAGGTATTTAAATAAGCACGGAGCTTTCAGCATCGATCCGTTTGTCGCGACGGACTTCCGTCTCTACGCGAGCGTACTCGAAGAGGACGGAGCCGTGCACACCCTGCTCCGGACCTATCGACTGCGGAGTGCATCGGCGGGAGCGTGAGCTCGCTCACAGCGTCGTCGGCGGAGGGGGCGGGTCGCTTGCGGGAAAGGACTCGCGGATCTCCTCGTCACGACGGTCCTCCCGTTCCCGAACCTCTTCCCCCAACAGTTCGAGGCACGCGTGGCGTGACCGCTGACAGGCGGCGTAGGCGGCACGCAGCTGGCCGTCGCCGTGCTCGACGTCCTCGATCTCGCTCGCGCAGGCCGTGGAGACCTCGACGCACAGGGTCGCCAGGTCGCGCCAGTGCTCGGACGCACGCAGTAAAAAATTCGCCAGCGTCAGATTGATTTCGGCGCAATCGTCAAAGGCCCTCAAGCGGACCAGCGTGGCAAGGTCACCGCCGGAATCGATGCAGTAGGCGGCCGTTTGATGACAGATCCGGTAGGTATCCATCAAATCATCGATGACCCGGTCGAGGTCCACACCGGAAGCAAGTCTGAAATCGGACATGGTTCCCCAAGCGTCGTCTTCCAACAGTCGCGTGATTTTCGCCTTCATGTTCAATGTAGGATATTAATGCCTCATTGATTCAAACGGTCGAACCTTACAGGCGGTCTCGGCCCGACGCGGTTGCGAACGTACCGACAACATAGTTGCTCCTATGTTAACCTGCCGGAAGCACCAATTCTACCTCCCTCCCGACGCGCATTATCTCAATTGTGCGTACATGGCCCCCTTATCCGCCGACGTCGAGAAGGCGGGCATCGCGGGTCTTAGGAAAAAAAGAAATCCGTCCCACATTAACCCAGATGATTTCTTCACGGACAGCAAGCGCGCCCGGCGTCTATTTGGACGACTCATTCACGCCGATCCATCTTCCATTGCACTCATCCCCTCGGTGTCGTACGGCATGTCGACGATTGCCCAGAATCTGAAGATCGAACGCGGCGGGACCATCGTACTCGTGGAGGAGCAGTTTCCGAGCAACGTGTATGTGTGGCGACGCCTGGCGAAAAATCGCGGCTTGGAAATCATTACCGTAACGCCGGGCTTCAGCGACCGCGTGCCGAGTCCGGCTGAGGAGGGCGGCCGGCCCGACGCTATGGAAACATCCGCCCGCCGGGCGACTCGATGGAACGAACGCATTTTGGCGGCCATCGATCCGTCGACGGCCGTCGTCGCGATGGCCAACGTGCACTGGACTGACGGAACGCTCTTTGACCTCGTGGCGATCGGCGAAAAAGCCCGGCAGGTCGGCGCTGCGCTGGTGGTCGACGGCTCGCAGTCCGTCGGTGCCCTGTCCTTCGACGTCACAAAAGTTCAGCCCGACGCCCTGATATGCGCAGGATACAAGTGGCTCTTCGGCCCCTATTCCCTGGGCGTCGCCTATTTCGCCGAGGTGTATCACTCGGGCACACCGCTCGAGGAGAACTGGATCAGCCGCCGGCACAGCGAACGCTTCAGCGCCCTCGTGGATTACGAAGAGGAGTACCAGCCGGGGTCCTTGCGATACGACGTAGGCGAGCGCAGCAACTTCATCCTCGTCCCCATGTTGTGCGCGGCGCTCGAGCACGTGCTCGAGTGGACGCCCGAAGCGATTCAGACGTATTGCAGCAATCTGACCAGCGGTCTGATCACCGAGGCCCGGGAGATGGGCTACCGCATCGAGCATGAGACGGGCCGGGGAAGCCATCTCTTCGGTATTCGCCTGCCGCCGTTCGTGGAGCCGGAACGCCTCCGCAGGGAGCTGGCGGCAAGAAACGTCTCGGTGTCGATCCGCGGCAGCGCCGTCCGCGTTTCACCGCACGTCTACAACGACGACGCCGACGTCGCCGCTCTGAAGGACGCCCTGGCGGCGGCGGCAGGGAGTGCTTAGCGCTCCGGCCGCGCCGTACGTCGAACCAATGCCACCTCGTCGAGGTTGTACGGTCTTGGGCACGGCCTTTGCCGATTTTCGTGGGCGTAACCCCACGTAACCATTGATCCAGGGACGACAACGACATGAAAACATTCTCCCTCCTGAGCCGCGTGCTGTTAGTGATCACTTTTCTGAGTATCGGTGACCAAGCGACTGCACAGGACGCCGAAACGGTCTTTGAGCGACTGAAGGACAAGTACGACTCGATCGAGTCCCTTCGTGCGGAATTCTCACAGACCATGACGTCTTCCTACATGGATGAGGAGGCGACCTCTCGTGGTGTGCTCGTCATTCAGGGCGACCGCTATCGCGTGGAGACGGAGGGACAAACGCTCGTCACCGACGGTAAAGTAACCTGGGTCTACCTGGCCGCTCAAAATCAGCTCCTCATCAACGATTACCGGAACGACGAGCAGACTTTTTCGATCAGTGAGTTTCTCTTCGGCCATAGCGAGAACTTCGACGCGTCGGAAGTGACGACGACGACGATGGGCGGCCAAAAGCACCTGGTCCTGACGCTCACGCCGAAGAAAGACGATGCCTTTTTCACCGAGGCCACGCTGGCCTTGCGGGATCGAGACGACGTGATTACGCAGCTCCAGGTCGTCGACGTGAACGGCACGACCATGGTCTTCAACCTGAACAACATTCAGTTGAATCCCGCTCTGCAGGAGAACGTCTTTTCGTTCATCCCGCCCCACGGCACCGAAGTCATCGACCTTCGATCCTGATGTCGCCTCGCACGCGCAGCATTCTTGCTCAGGTCGCAAGTTTTCTGCTTGCAGGCGTACTGCTCTACCTCGCGCTGCGCGGCATCGACCTGCGCGAGGTCCTGGGCGCACTCCGACGCGCCGATTACACGTGGCTGCTGCCGCTCGTCGCGGTCGCCCTCCTCAGCCACTTGATCCGCGCCTGGCGCTGGCGCATCCTCATTCGGGCCCTGCCGGAGGTGAAGGCCCGCGAGCGCGAGTTGCCTTCGATCGGAGCGGCTTTTGCTTCTCTGATCATTGGATACATGGTCAACTACGCGGCACCGCGGCTGGGTGAAGTGGCCCGTGCGGCCAATCTGACCGCCCGTACGCGCATCGCATTCAGCAGCGTATTCGGGACGGTGGTCGTCGATCGGATCCTCGACGTCGTCGTGCTCGGGTTGGGACTCCTGAGCGTCTTCGCTCTGCTTTCCGATCGAATCGCGACGCTCGACTCGCTGTTCATCGAACCGATCGCCACGCAGCTGGGACGCGTGCCGGCCCTGGCGATTGGCGTCGCCATCGTTGCCATTGGGATCCTCGTGGTCCTCGTCTTCCGGCAGGTGTTGCGACGCTCGGACGGGGCCTCGAGCAGCTTCTGGGCGGAGCGCGCCGCGCCGCTCTTCACCTCGTTCAAAAGCGGCATCCTGACGGTCGTGCGCTCGAAGGATCGGGTGGGATTGGTGGTGTGCACGATCCTGATCTGGATGTTCTACCTTTTGATGGCACACCTTCCGTTCATGATGCTAGGCATGGACGAAGCGTTCGGAATCAGCCTGCTCGATTCCTGGTCGATCATGCTGCTCGGAGCCATCGGTGTCGTCATCCCGTCGCCGGGTGGAACGGGCTCGTATCACTACATTACGATCCAGACCCTCGTGTATCTGTTCGCCGTAGACGGTGAAAGCGCCGCCACGTACGCCGTGCTCACTCACGCCGCACAGCTCGTGTTGTACGTAATCGTCGGGGCCGTGTGCTTGATGCTGCAGGGATCGAACGTGCGCTCGCTCCGCACGCGCACGATGCAGGCGCAGGAAAAGCATCGCCCATCGTAGGTTATTCGATTTTCCACCATGAACGCTTGCTTCAGCGCCCTCCGTTTCCCGACGACGCTCGGATCGCCGCGCCGTAGAACGGTCGTCCTGATGCTGGCGCTCGCCGTCGGATGGATGTGTTACGACGGGCCCGCCGCGCTCGGCCAGGAGGCCACTTGCGCAGTGCCTCTATACGAGTTCGGTGCCTACGAAACGCTCTCCGATGCCGACGTGGAGCACGTTCGCCTGGAGCTTGCGCTTGATCCGTCCCGCCCGCCCGCAACCGGTCGGGCAATCGTGACGCTCCGGACGACGGCCGCCGCCGCCGACAGCGTGCGCCTGCTAGCGCCCGGCCTCGTCGTGAATGAGGTGATCTCTACGGATCTTGGCGAGGCCCTCCCGTTCCGATTCCTCGGCCGCGACACGCTGTTGGTCGACCTCAGAGCGGTGCGCGATTCCTTTCTCGTTGCCCGCGAATCGATCACGTTAGACGTCGGCTTTGACGCGGTGCACGGCGTACAGTACGGAAACGGCTTCGTCTGGACGATCGATCCCGCCTACCTCGGCGGCGCCTGGTTTCCGTGGTCTGGCGATTCGGCCGACCGGTTTACGTCGGAGCTCCACGTGACGCTCCCAGCCGAGAACGTCGTTGCGGCGGCCGGGTCGGCGCTCGCCCGGCGCCAGACCGAGGACGGGCGAATGACGTATCTCTTCGCCTCCGTCGAACCGCATCGGGCCGACGACCTCCTCTTCGCGGCCGGGCCGTTCGTGAGCGTTCGATCCGGCTTCCGGATCGAGACGCTGCAGGCCGGCCCGGCGCGTTCAAATCCCGGCGGGATCGCCCGGCGCGCGCTCGAATATTTCGAGTCGCAGCTCGAGTCGGCGTATCCCTACGGCGTCCTCACACTTGCGGTGGTTCCGGCAGCCGAAGCGCCGATATCGGGCGGCGGAATCATCCTGGTCCCCGATCGCCTGACGGGGATGCCTCGAAACCATCTTCCCCGATATACCCAGCTCGAACTCGTCGAGGCCGTGGCCCGTCAATGGTTCGGCTCCGTCGTCTCCGTCGAGTCGCACGACGACCGCTGGCTCGAGACGGGTCTGACCGCGTATCTGGCGGCGGTCTATGCCGAAAGCGAAATCAGTAGAGAGGCGTTCGAAGTTACGATGCGGCGATTGGCCCAGACATATTTCGACGTCGACGCGTCGTATTTCCAGGCGTCTGCGACGACGGGTCCACTCCGGCCGCGCATTCCGCAGGCCGCTCGCATTCGCGCCAAGGGTGCGTGGACGGCACACGGCCTGCGGCGTCGCGTCGGCGACGACGGGTTTTGGGAGGCCCTGGCCAAGGTAGTCTCGGAAAATCGGTTCGCAAGCCTTACGACCGACGATCTGGCCCGCGCCGTCGAGGCCGACGCCGAGGAGCGTCACGTCGAGTTTCTGGACGACTGGGTGCACGCGCCCGGGCATCCCGAGCTCGCGGCGAGCTATTCGACCGAGCGCGACACGCTCTTCGTGACGATCGAACAAAGACAACTCGGCGACGGCATTCCCGAAGTCTACGAGTTGACGCTCGTGTTGGAAATCGGTGAGCTGAGTGGGTCCCGGCCGATCGAAGTTCATCTGGACGAGCTCAGAGAGACCTTTGCGATCGACCGTTCGGCGGATCCGCGCTTCGTAGTGATCGATTCCGACATGGGCTACCTGGCGCAAGCGGACATGGAGCAGTCCTTGGCGGCTTGGATCGCACAGCTTCGCGCGGCCTCGACCTCGACCGGGCGTCTCGCGGCCACGAAGGCCATCGCGCAGCGGCGGGGTCATCCCGACGTGCTCATCGGTCTTCGCTCGGCCTTTGGACAAGAGTCGAATCCCTACGTGAAGGCGGCGATCCTCGACGTCATCCGCCAGCTTTCGGCCACGGAAGCGGCGGAGCGAGTCTTGCTTTCCGCGTACGAAGACACGTCGGCCGTCGTACGTGCGGCCGCCCTCCACGCGCTTTCAGACTACCCTAAGACTCCTTCGATCGAGGATCTCGCGTTGCGGGCGGCGAACGAGGATCCGGTCGAGGCCGTTCAGGCGGCCGCCGTGGAAACGCTCGGCCGCATCGAATCGAACCGGGCACTGGACGTCGCGCGGGCTGCGCTGATCACACCATCTCACGAGGACGTCATTCGGCGAGCGGGGCTGCGCGTTATGGGCATTCTCGGCGTTGCGAGCGCAATCGCCCTGGACGCCGCTTCAACGTATTCCGGAGCGGATCAACCCGCTGCGGTTCGATTGGAGGCCATCCAGCTACTGGAGAAGCTCGCACGCAACCATCGACGTGCAGAAAACGTCTTGCTGGGTCTTCTCGGGTCCGGCGACCATCGGATAAGGCAAGCGGCGGCCGAGTCACTCCTACGCCTCGGCAACGACGAAGCCGTGCGTTCCTTCACCGACGCGGAGCGGATTCCGTGGACTCGGAGACAGGTCACCGCGCTCCTTCAGTGTCGGTGAGCCGGCAGCGACTGCGCATTGCGAGTCGGTTGTCTCCGCGCTACGATTCAGCGAGGTTTTCTCACGGCTCACACCGCCGCCTCAACCGTTCGCGCCGATTGCGTTGGAAGGGCTTTCGGCGTTGGCTACCATTATCGTCGTGCACATGGCCCGAGCACCCTTTGGGCTGGGATCGCTCAGTATTTTTGTCCAACTTTCGAGTTTCGTCATGCAGGCTTCTATTCACCAGGATGACGCGAATCCGCTTGCGGAGCTTATAAGCGACGACGTCTATGACGTGCTTGAGACGCACAATCTTCTGAACGAGAAGAGCGTCCGAGACTTTCAGATTCGAAGGAAATTTCGACGGATGCGCGGCGACGAAGTACCGGCCTACGACGCGATCGAACAGCTTCGTCAGGAGTACCCGTACTTGCAATTCGACACCATCCGTAAGATCGTCTACAAGCTCAACAGCCGGTAGGTTTGCTCCGTTCGGCATGCCGTGCGCGACGGTTTCAACGGTCGCGCCGGCCTCACCCTCGCGCCGCGGCGAAGAGAAGTATGCCTGCGGCGACCGATGCGTTGAGGGACTCCGCGGCTCCCTGCATGGGTATGAATACGCGGTAGTCGCACGCCTCGAGTACGCGTCGCCGGATGCCGCTTCCTTCGCTGCCGATCACCAGGGCGATCGGACGACTCCAGTCCATCTCCCACACGCTCGTCTCCCCCTCTGCCGAGGCACCCGCGATCCAATATCCCCGCTCTTTGAGCTCGTACAGCACGTCGGCCACGTTCCGTACGCGTGCGACGGGGATCCGCGCAGCCGTACCGGCGCTGGCTTTGAGTGCAGCGGCGTTGAGCGGAGCCATGTTACGTTCCGGCACGATCACGCCGCCGGCGCCCGACGCGACGGCGCTGCGAAGTATCCCTCCAAAGTTAAAGGGATCCTGAATGCCGTCCAGAATGAGGACGCGGGGCTTGCGTAGCGTTACTTCCTCACGCGTGGGCGCGATCGTCTCCAACATCCCGTGGAGATCGGCATACGCGATGGGCGCGCCCATGGCGACGACCCCCTGGTGGTTCAGCCCCCGAGCGATCTGATTTAGCTTTCCTTCCGGTACGTACTGCACGGGCAGGCCGGCCTTCGCAGCCATCCGCCGGATCTCGGCCACGTCACGCCCGCCCGCCCCTCGCTGTACGAGGACCTTCTCCACGCGCGCAGCCTCGTGTTCGAGCGCCTCCCGGACGGGATTGCGTCCGGCGATTATCGACGAATCGGCCATGTCGGATCCACTCATCGCGTAACGACCTCCCGCGCCGCACGGCTCACGCGGTCGTGGATGTGCTCGACGTCGAGTTCGTGTTCCGGCTTCATCAGCACGGAGCGCAGGACTTTCGTCCAATCTCCGTGCGTGATCGGTCGGGGACGTCCGGCTCCAACCTGTTCGCTCGGGACCCGCAGAACGCTCAGAAAGACCGGATCGTCCGCATGCGACATCGCCGTCTCAAAGAGAGCCTGGCTCGCCGCGTCGACGTCCGCCGCCGCAGGAAAGAACGTGACGACGTCGAGCTCGGGACGTACGAGGGCCGTCAAGACGTCGGAGGCTTCGAGCAGCCCGTGCCATTTGTGCGCGGCGCGGATGCCGGCGGCCAGAATCGGTCCGAGGCCTTCGTCGGCGCGCAGCGGGAAGAGTTGCATCGAGAGCCACAATGCACCGGCCGCCGCGCCCGCACGGGAGCACTCGAGGCTGATTTCGCCGAGATGCAGCTCATCCGACGTAAAATAGGTATATGCGGAGTCATGAAGATAAAACCGGCCGACACCGGCGTCGCGAAAGAGCACGCATCCGCACCCGTAGGGCTGTAATCCGTGCTTATGGGGGTCGACGACGACGGAATCGCAGTCGGCGATGGCGCGGAAATGTCGCCTCGTTTCCTCGTCCAGAGGTGAGTCCTCATCGTGCTCCGAGGACAGTAGCGTAAAGTAGCCGCCGTACGCCGCATCGACGTGGATGCGCACGCCGTATCGTTCGCGCCACGCAACGACCTCGGCAATCGGATCGACGGATCCCAGACCGGTCGTCCCGGCCGTCATCACGATCGTACCGACGCGGCCGGATCGCACAGCTCGCTCGAGAGCTTCGAGTCGTACGCGTCCGGACAGGTCGGACGGGATCACCTCGACCGGCATCCGCAGCACGCCGGCCATCCGCTCGTGCGTGTAGTGAGCCTGGTCGCTTACGGCAATGCCTTCCTCCGGATGCGATTCACGCGCAACCCAGAGTGCTTCGAGATTCGCGATGGTGCCGCTGCTCGTAAGGTGTCCGAGCGCGTCGTCGGGGAATCCGAACATCTCGGCCAACGAGGCGACGATCTCCTTCTCCATCCGGCTCGTCGGCGGGCCGCCGTCGAGGGCGTGATTGTTCGGATTGATTAGCATTGCAGTCAGATAGCCCGCCACTGCAACGGGATGCGGCGGCTTCAGCATCTGACCTGCATATCGCGGATGGAAGAACGGATAATTGCCTCGGAGGCGGTCCGTGTAGACCTGCAGCGCGTCTCGCAGCCGGTCTGCGTCGATCGCATTCGTATCGTGACGCTCGAAGGGTCCCCAGGTGCCTTCCCAGTCTCGAACCGCTTCTACGGCACGTGAAAGATACGTGTCCAGATCCGTCATCGATTCGTCACGCGGGACTCGATACCGCTTCGGACGAGCTGTCCACCGACATTTCAGGCTCACGCGATTTCCAGGTGAGGGCCAATCCGATCAGTCCCGCGAGGATGATCAGACTGGAGATGACCTCGGCCTGTGTGACGGTGAGGCCGAGGACGTCGAACTCGTTATTGACCCGGATTTTCTCGATCAGGAAGCGCTCGATGCCGTTTAGAACCAGATAAAAGGAGAAAAGCCAGCCGTTCAGATACGGATGCTTACGGAATGCCCAGAGCACACCGAAAAGCAAGACGGCAAAAACGAACTCATAGATCGAGGTCGGATACACGCCCGGCTCCGGCAGCGTCACGCCCAGGATGTTGCTGGCGTAATCCTCAGCCCAGAGCCAGGTGGGCAGCCAGTCGGGCTTGAGGCTCATGTCCGCTACGATGCCCCAGTCGCCGTCGCCGGCCAGATGACAGCCGATGCGTCCGATGCCGTACGCGAGCATGAGACCGGGCGCCGTAGCGTCTGCGAAGGCGCCAAGCGATCCGCCCTTTTTTCGAACGTACCACGCGATGCCTATTCCCGCCACGATGAGCCCGCCGTAAAACGTCAGGCCTCCGCTCGAGAAGATCATTCCGATCGGATCCCGCGAAAACTCGCCTAGGTTCTCGAGAATGTGGAATAGCTTCGATCCGACGATGCCGAGCACGACGGCCATCACCGTGATGGTGCCGACGAGGACGGATGGACTGGCTTCCTTCCACGTCGTGCGTTTCGACCGGCCTTTGCCCTCTTCCACTTCCACGCGAACGGGCTTGACACGACCTTGCGCGTACATGCGGTCGAGCTCGCGGCGCGTCAACCACATAGCGGCCAGCACGCCCAGCGCGACCATCGCCCCGAAGGAATAGATGGGAAACGGCAGGCTGAAGCCGAATAGGTCCGGAAAAACGTCGCTGAGGCGAGGATACATCGTACGGTAAGGGTTAGAGAGCCGGAAAAGCGGCGTCGGCGTCGTGCAGGGCTACCGTCGTCATTCGGGGAATCCTTTAGTTCGTCCAGGCGGACGGATCAGGCAGGGGCATGAAAATTCCGCCTGCCCTCGACTAACGCGTCGTCGGGCCCGTGACTGCGAACGTACGTCGCCAGGTCGGTCGAGGAAACCGCCACCTGGTTTCCGGTCTCCATGTTTTTCACCTGCACGACGTCCGCCGCGAGCTCGTCCTTGCCGACGATGGCGGCAAAGCGAACGTGTTGCCGATTCGCCTCGCGCATTTGCGCCTTCATGGAACGGCCCCGCAGGTCAAGACCGACGTGGAGCCCTTCACGACGAAGCTCCTGCGTCCGGCGGAACGCCCATCGGGTCGCCTCGTCACCGAGCGCCACGACGAAGACGTCTGGGCGCCGGGCGGGCGGCAGACTCACGCGCTGCGCGTCCATCGCGACGAACAGCCGCTCCATACCCGCCGCGAATCCAACGGAGGGGACCGGCATCTTGCTCCCGATCTCTCGTGACAGGAGGTCGTAACGCCCGCCGCCGGCCAGAGCACTCTGGGCACCCAAATCCGGGCTCTCCAGCTCGAATGCCGTTCGGGTATAGTAGTCAAGGCCGCGAACGAGAAAGTCATCCTCCCGAAAAGCAATCCCTACGTCGGTGAGAAGCGACTTCACGTCGTCGAAGTGGCGGCGGCTATCCTCGTCCACGAAGTCGATGAGACGAGGGGCGTCCTCGAGCAGTGCCCGTTCGTTCGATTCCTTCGTGTCCAATATGCGAAGCGGGTTCGTCTCGAGGCGATTGCGACTGGTCTCACCGAGCTCCTTTCGGCGCGGCTCAAGGTAAGCACGGAGTGCCTCCTTGTATGCCGGTCGGCTCTCCGCATCTCCGAGCGTGTTAATTCGAAGATCCGTCCGGAAAATCCCGAGCTCGTCGTAGAGCGCCATCATCATCGAAATCACTTCGACGTCGGCACGTGGGTCGTCGGTACCGATCACCTCACATCCGAACTGGTGGAACTGCCGGTAGCGTCCCTTCTGCGGTCGCTCGGCGCGAAAACACGGTCCGATGTAGTAGAGCTTCTGAACACCGCCTCGCTGGTCTAGATGATGCTGTAAGTATGCTCGCATGACGGGCGCCGTAATCTCCGGACGCAGGACGTAGCTCGATTCACCGCGTTCGAAGGCGAACATCTCCTTCGAAACGATGTCCGTGAGCTGCCCGATGCCCCGTGCGATGAGCTCGGTCTCTTCGAGAATCGGCGTGCGAATCTCCTCCGCATTGTAGCGTGCCATCACGTCGCGAATCGTCGCCTCGACGAACTGCCACTCCGAACTCCCGGGCACCGTCGTTCCTTCGGACGTCGACGGGTCGGGAAGTATGTCGAACGTCCCGGTTATGTTCTGATAGGTCTTGCTCACTCGATACGGGGATTGATTGGCAGCGCTGTGGGGGAAGCGCTGACTAGCCCTCCATCAAGTCCGTCTCTCCTTCCTCGAAAATCGAAAGGATTTCGTCGGGTCTCGTCGCGCTGAGGAGACGACTGCGAAAGGGATCACGATTCATCAGCCGTGATATTCGACTCAATATCTTGATATGCTCGGATTTCGCCGACTCCGTACCCACGAGCAAGAAGACGAGGCGAACGGGTTGGTCGTCGATCGAGCCGAAATCAATCGGATGCCTCGTCACCGCGAACGCGGCGATACTTTCTGACACGGCCGCAGTCTTGGCATGGGGCAGCGCAAGGCCCTTTCCCACGCCGGTCGACATGATCCGCTCGCGATCGAAAATGGCCTTTCGTACGTCGTCGACGTCGCGAACGGCGGGTCGGCCGTCTAGACTATCGATGAGATAGTTGAGCACGTCGTCCTTCGACTCGCCTGGCAGACCGACCTGTACGGTCTCCGGCGTCAAAAGGTCGTGTATTTCCAAGAGGCGGGTTGCAGGCATATGGAACCATCAACGTGGATCTTGACGAAAGCCGCACGAATCCGGCGATCTTCAGGGGGCGCTAACGTCTGCAGATAGGGCATGTTCGCTGGAACTCGCAAAGCGTTTTCGATCTGCACGGCATTTTAATATACGATCCATCCGCGGCCGCGCCTTCTTCGCTTCTCACTCTACCTGCCGGAGCTTTCGGATCACCGCCGTCATATCCGCCGGTGGATCGACCTGAAAAGAGACCCTGTCGCCCGTCCCCGGATGGCGGAATCCCAGCGTTTCCGCGTGCAGCGCCTGCCGGCGCAACGTGTCGAAGAGATTCTTGAAGAAGGCCCGTCGGTTCGACGTGTTCGGACCGTATCGAATCGTCCGCCCGCCGTAGGTCTCGTCAGCGAGCACGGGATGATGGATATGCGCAGCGTGCACGCGAATTTGATGCGTGCGCCCCGTTTCGAGCCGAAACGCCACGATCGACGTGTGCTCGAATGATTCGAGAAGTTCGAAGTGCGTGACGGCCAGCTTTCCTCGCCCGGTCGGCCGTACCGCGATCTTCTTTCTGTCACGCGGATCTCGACCCAGATCCGTCTCGATCGTTCCAGCTGGAGGATCCGGACGCCCCCACACAATCGCCAGGTATCTCCGGTCGATCGTGTGCTCGGCGAACTGCCGCGCCAGTTCCCGATGAATGGTGTCGTTCTTGGCCACCACGAGGAGTCCGGACGTGTCTTTGTCCAAGCGGTGGACGATGCCCGGGCGAATCGAGGGGTCTGCCTCCATCATGGGCACGGCGTGCGCCATGGAGAGGCCTACGACGTCGTCGTCGGCCGGTTCGTCATCCTCGTCGTCATCTTCAATCGCGATCGAGCCCGCGCCGACGTGGTAGAGCAGTGCGTTTACGAGCGTGCCCGTCCGATTCCCGTGCGCCGGGTGCACGACCATCCCCGCCGGCTTGTTCACCACGATGAGGTGCTCGTCTTCGTATACGACGTCGAGCGGGATCGCCTCCGGCCCCGTCTCGATCGGAGGCGGCCTGAGGATTCTGCAGACGATGACGTCTCCGGCCTGTACCGGGTGAGACGGCTTCTCGACGACCGCATCGTTTAGTTTTACGAATCCCTCGACGATGCCCCGCTGCACCTTCGTCCGCGACACGTCGGGGAGAAACCGCGTTATGTACCGGTCGATCCGTACGCCCTCCTCGTATCCGGGAGGCACCTCCAGCGTGACGACGTGCTCCATTCGTTCCTCCTCCATCTCAGTCACTCAGCGTCCTGCGCATCTTGAATCTTCTCGGCTGCCTGTTCTTCGTCATCCGGATCGGCCTGCGGCTCTTCGTTCTCCTGCTCGGCCCTCGCCGAATAATGAACGCGCACGAAAATCGGAAAATGATCGGACCCCCAGGCGGGCATCCGCTCGAGATCGACGAGCTCGAAGTGTTCGGAAATAAAGATGTGGTCGAGCGGCCAACGAAGGACGGGGACGTTCGCATTGTACGTGTTGTACATGCCCCGGCCGATGCGCGGATCCAACAGGCCGCTGATCTTCTGAAAAAGGGTCGTGGTGTAGGACCAGGCCACGTCGTTCAAGTCTCCCATCACGATCGTCGGCCCACCGCGCTCCTTCGCCTCTCTGCCAACGATCAGCAGCTCGGCGTCGCGCTCCTCCGTGTCCGTATCCTCCTTCGGATACGGCGGTCTCGGATGCAGGCAATGCAGCGCAACCTCGATGCCGGATTCCAGCCGGATCCGTGCATGGATCGAGGGGATCGAGTCGTCGACGACGTATTTCACTTGTGGATCGATGAGCGCCGAGCGCGAGTGCAGCATCATGCCGTACGTGTTGGGAAGCGGCTTTTTCACGACGTGCGGATACTCGTCGTCGAGCACCGCCAACCGCTCCGCCCACCACTCGTCCGTTTCGACCGTGAGAATCACGTCCGGGTCGTATGCGTCGAGGAGTTCGAGCAGGCGCGCGGATTCACGATTTTCCATCAGCACGTTTACGACCGCGATGGAGAGGCTCGAGCTTTCGGCCGGCGCCTCCGCGTCCTGAACTTGATGAGGCACGATCGCCGTATACGGAATCATCCTGGACACTTGATATCCCACGCACAACACCAGGATACCTAGAACGACGTCCTCGATAACGCTCACGGTGTCCCAGAAATAGACGTAAACCACGGTAATCAGAATCCCGGCTACGGCGATCTGCGCCCTGGGAAAGTCGAAAATGCGAATCCACCACGCCTCATGTCGGAGAAGGGGCAGCAGCGTCGCCACGATGAAAAATCCCGCGAGCGCCGTGAGGACGATTTTCATGAATGGAACGGGCTCCAGTCGTGTCGCATGGATGCTTCGATGCTAGGCCGGATCTACCGGCCGGGTGAGAAAGAATTGCATTCCGGCCAGCTGGCCGACCATCCCCTTAAACTCGAGGCTCAAAAGATGCGCCAGCGCCGTAGACGGATCAAGACCGGCCTCGGCACAGACCCGGTCGATATGACGGGCCTCCGCGTCGAGGGCCAGGCAGAGCGCGCGTTCCTCCGGTACGAGCTTCGCCCAATCAATCGTTGCCGCGTCCCTTCGCTCCGATACCTGCGAAACGTCCCCCTCGAGCTCTTCAAGAACGTCGTCGACGGATTGAATCAGCTTGGCATAACCGCGTTGGATCAGCCGGTTCGTTCCTGCGCTGGCCTTGCTCGTCATCGGACCGGGAACTGCAAATACTTCTCGGTTCTGCTCCACCGCCATGCGAGCCGTGATCAGTGCCCCTCCTTCCTCGTATGCCTCCACGACGATCGTACCGACGGACAACCCGCTCACGACTCGATTCCTTCGAGGAAAGTTGCCTGCCTCGGGGCGGGCACCCATCGAAAATTCCGATATGATCGCTCCGCGCTCGGTGATGCCTCGGGCGAGTCGCGTGTGTTCGGAGGGATAGATGCGATCGAGCCCTGAACCGAGCACCGCGATCGTGCGTCCTCCGGCTTCGAGCGCCCCTCGGTGCGCGCACGCATCGATTCCGTAAGCGAGGCCCGAAACGATCGTGAATCCCATCGCGGCCAGCTCCCGTGCGAGCGAATGCGCGATCCTCCGTCCGTACTCCGTGGGCTTTCGCGTTCCCACGATGGAGAGCGCGTTTTCCCGGTCTCCACGCCGCGCCAGCAGCCCGCGTACCCAGAGAAAGGCCGGTGGGTCGTAGATCTCTCTTAAAAGACAGGGATACCGCGCATCGTCGGCCGTGACCATTTTCGCGTCGGCGCGAACGGCGCGGCGAACCTGATCGTCGACGGCTGCTTCGCCGGCGACGGCCGCAATCGCCGCCGCAGTCTGGGGGCCGATCCCGGGCACCCGGGCAAGGCGGCCGACCGGCGCCGCGAGCACCTCTTCCGCGCTTCCCATCGCACGGACCAGCTGCCGTACGCGCCCCGACCCAACCCCGGGAACGAGCGACAATGCGATCAAAGCCCGTTTTTCGTTCAGTACGCGCCGGGATCGAGTCGAAGATCGCGGACTCATGGTTGAACCGTTTCGGAACGTCGCTCGCTCTGCACCTCCGACCACAGCCGGTGTTTGAGCCGGTTCAGTCCGAAGCCTGCCACGGAACTGATCGGATAGACCTCAACGTCCTCCGGAAAGTCGTCATTGAGCAATTGAGGCAGCAATTCGCGCTCTTGAGGCGGTAGGACGTCGATCTTCGACAGGGCGACCAATCGGGGCTTGGCCAGGAGACTTTCGTCGTACGACCCGAGCTCGTCCAGCAGCGTCTCGTACTCGCCCACGAGATCCTTCGACGTAACCGGAATGACGAAGAGCAGCACGGCGTTGCGCTCGACGTGTTTGAGAAACTGCAGGCCGAGCCCTTTTCCTTCGTGCGCCCCTTCGATGATTCCTGGAATGTCGGCTATTACGAACGATTGATACTCGTCGACGTATACGACGCCGAGCGCCGGCTCGAGCGTCGTAAACGGATAGTCGGCGATCTTTGGCCTGGCGGCGGACAGGGCAGAGACGAGCGTACTCTTGCCTGCGTTCGGAAGCCCGACCAGACCGACGTCGGCCAGTAGCCTCAACTCGAGCGTCACGTTTCGCTCGACGCTCGACTCGCCCGTCTGTGCATGCCGCGGCGCTTGATTCGTGGAGGACTTAAAAAATGCATTGCCTTTGCCGCCGCGTCCTCCTCTCGCAAGGACGAGCCGCTGGCCGGGCGCGTTTAATTCACCGATGATGTCGTTGGTGTCCGTATCGCGAGCGATGGTTCCCGGAGGTACGCGCAGGACGACGTCGTCGCCGTCCTTTCCTTTTCGATTGCCCCCTTCTCCCGGTTCTCCGCTCGCAGCGAAATGATGTCGGTTGTAACGAAAGTCGAGCAGCGTGTACAGGTTATCGTCGGCCTCGAGGAGGACGGACCCGCCATCTCCTCCGTCGCCGCCGGACGGACCACCACGGGGTTCGAACTTCTCACGCCGAAACGCGACGGAACCCGGGCCTCCGCGGCCGCTTCGAACCGTAACCGTGACGTAATCGACGAATTTCATTTATTCAACAGGACTTCGTGCAGAGTCGAGTCGTTCGGCAACATGAGGATCCTACCCGTCTTACGTTAGGGCGGTTCTGCGGGCGGCGGGATCGTCGTGAAGCATCAGTCGTGACGCGCAGGAATTGAAATCCGAACTCGTTTGAAAGAAGTAACCATCTATACCGACGGCGCCTGCAGCGGAAATCCCGGCCCCGGCGGCTGGGCGGCGCTGCTCCAATTCGGCCGACATGAGCGTGTGCTCACCGGCGGTGCGTCACATACGACCAACAATAAAATGGAGCTCCAGGCCGCGATCGAAGGCCTGCGCGCGCTGAAAGAGCCGTGTCGCGTGAAGCTGCACACCGACAGCGCCTATCTCCAGCGCGCGTTCACGGAAGGATGGATCGATCGATGGCGGCGCAACGGCTGGCGAACGTCATCCAAAAAACCGGTAGAAAATCAGGATCAGTGGAAAGAGCTCCTCGAGCTCACCGAGCGACACGACGTCACCTGGGTGAAAGTCAAGGGCCACGCGACGAACGAGTACAACATTCGCGTGGATCGGCTGGCCGTGGCGGCGTTGGAGGAATACCGCCGGCGCTAGCCTAGATTCTTAACATCGCCCCTCCCGCCGAGCGAGCGCATGAAAGCCTTCTCGAATGCGTCGGCCCGGCTTCTGCGCACCGCCACCGTGAGCTGCGTCCTCTCAAAATAATTCGAATCGATCACCTCCGCATCGAACCGGTTGATGACGTACATCGCCGGCGACGTATCATCGTATTCGAAAGACACGAAAAGCTGCTTGGATATAACGTATTCTCGTACTCCCGCCGCATCAAGGACGCCGGACGCGGCGTCGCAGTAGGCCCGAATGAGGCCGCCGGTGCCCAGCTTCGTTCCGCCGAAATAGCGCGTGACCACGACGAGCGTATGGGTTAGATCCCGTCCCACTATTTGGCGCAGGATTGGCTGACCCGCCGTGCCTCCAGGCTCGCCGTCGTCGCTGAAACGATAGAGCTCGCCCTCGGGACCGATGCGATAGGCGCTGCAATGATGCGTCGCCCCATACTCCCGCTTGCGGATCTGCATGACGTGCCGCTCGGCGCTCGTTACGTCCGAGACCGGGATCGCCTCCGCGAGAAATCGTGATCCCCTTACCTTCATCCCCCTGGCCGCGTGTCCGGCCACGGATCGATAAACGTCTCCGTGCATCGCCGCTTCACCATCGCCGCAACAAATCGTAACACGCCTCCGACAGTCCGGCGTGGCGAGCGGTCAGCCTTCGATCTCGGTCACGAGCTGGATCTCCCGCAGTACGCTCTGGACACGAAAGCATTCTTCGAAGGTGCCCTCGTAGACGGCCGCCTTGCCGTTCGTGTGAACCATCCACGCGAGCTCCTCCGCCCGGCTTGTCGCGCAGCCGGTCGCCTTCACGATCTGAATGATGACCTCCTCGAACGTGTGGATCTCGTCATTGTAGAGAATGACACGCCACGGAGCGTCGACGCGGTCCTCGGTCTCCTCTTCGACGAGTACGTCCGTCTCGGGGGTCGGTGCCGGTGCCTGCGGATTTGCAGCCAACGCGCGCCGCTGATCGTCTATAATCCTCGTCGTTCTGCGTCGCTTCCTCAACATCGCGATCGATCGAAATTCAAGCCGTCTTCGGTGCAGCCTTCTCGAGCTTGATCTGGAAGTCCTCCATCACCGGATTCGCGAGCAGGCGTTCGCAGGCTCCGTTGGCAACGCGTCGAGCATCCTCCTCATTCTCTTCATCGATCCACATTTCGACGTACTTGCCTATGCGAACGCGATCGACGGACTCGAATCCAAGGTTCTCGAGTGCGTGATGCGTCGCTTTTCCCTGCGGGTCGAGAATGGACGGCCGAAGCTTGACGTGTATGCTCGCCTTATACATAGGATTTCAGGGGATGCGACTCGGTTGCTGCTGCGAATACGAACTATAATAACGAACGTGGTGCCGAAATCTAACGTCTACGCCTCGTCTTCATCCGTGTGAGTAGCGTGAGCATCGTCTTCCGACGAGATCGCCTTCACCAGACTGCGGCTGGCCCGACCGATGTTAAACAGCAGATAGACCGTCAGCACCACGAGTAGACCGATCTGCTGCAATAAAATGACGAGAAGCAATCCAAGGCCATACGTCAGAAATTTCTTCGGATGTGCCTTGACGTAGGCCGTCGTGGGTTTCGGGATGGCGTCGAACTTGATCGTCGAAATCATCAAAAACGACAATAGAATGACGATCGGAACGAGCACGGAAAGATTGCTCGGACTGTAGCGGCTAAACCATTCTGCGTTGTTAAAATTGAGGATCAGCGCGACGATGACGACCGCCATTCCGGGGATCGGGAGTCCGACGAAGTAATCCTTCTTCTCACCTTCGAAGCCGACGTTGAATCGAGCAAGCCGTACGGCACCGCAAATCGCCGGCAACGCAGAGCAGAGCAGTCCCAGCGCCCCGAATTCCCGCAGTCCGAACACGTATACGAGCACCGACGGCGCCACGCCGAACGAAACGACGTCGGAGAGCGAATCCAGCTCGATCCCGAAGAGACTCGACGTATTGGTTAGCCGGGCCATCATGCCGTCCAGCACGTCGAAAAACGCCGCGAGGACGATGAGCCAGCAGGCGTAGTCGAACCGGCCTTCGAACGCCTGCACGATAGATAGGAACCCGGAGAACAGGTTCATCAGCGTGAAGAACGACGGCACGGCCGCTCGGGGAATCTGACGCGGGCGGCGCTCGCTTCGACGCGCGCGGTAGGCCGCAAGTCGGCCTCGAATCAGGCTCTGCCTCCGTCCGTGCCGGTCGCCCGATCTATTCCGTCTCAGATCCTGCATCAATGGATCCCGAGATCTGCGCGCGCCTCGGTCGATTCCGCATCCGCCTCCACGACGTCGTCAATCCACCCGAGCACCGTCTCGCCCGCCGTGACGACGGCGCCCACCTTTACGTCGATTACGACGTGGGGCGGTACGAGTACGTCCATCCGGGAGCCGAACTTGACGATACCGAAACGCTCGCCGGCGACGACCGTGTCTCCCTCGTCCACCCGATACACGATACGCCGTGCGACCGCTCCGGCGATTTGTTTGAATAGGATCTTTGTGCCGGACGGATGCCTCACGCCGATCTCCGAACGCTCGTTTTTCTCACTCGCCTTCGGGTGCCAGGCGACGAGGTAATTACCGGGCACGTACCTGACGTACTCCACGATCCCGTCCACGGGGATTCGATTGACGTGAACGTCCAGTGGAGAAAGGAAGATCGAGACCTGCTTTGCGGGCCCTTTCAGATAGAGCGGATCGTGCGCATTTTCCTCGACCACGACGACCTTGCCGTCGGCCGGCGCGAGCACGAGGCGGCCCTCCGCTGCCTCGTCCGGGGTCGTCCGCTCCGGGTCGCGGAAAAAGTAGAGTGTGAAGCCCAGCAAGACGGCCGCCAACGCGAACAGGACGATCCGCCACAGGATCGAAAGCTGCAAGCCGACGATTACGAGGATCAACGCCAGAGCGGCGGCGACACCGATTAGAACGTATCCTTCGCGTGCAAACACAGACTACCTCCGGGGGAAACTCCGATATGGCCGGCTCGTTGCAAAGCCGCCATCGTCGGATTCAAGAACCGTTCATCCATGCCGCGTGTTTCGTTCCATACTCTCGGCTGCAAGTTGAACTATGCAGAGACGAGTACCCTCGAGCGTGAGTTCGAGAAGAGGGCCTATTCGGTCGTCGCGTTCGGCGAGCCGGCCGACGTCAACGTCGTCAACACGTGTTCGGTGACCTCCGAAGCCGACCGCAAGTGTCGCAGCGTCATCCGCCGAGCGCTTCGGGCGAATCCCGATGCGTTCGTGGTGGTCACGGGCTGTTACGCCCAGCTCCAGCCACAGGAGCTCGCCCGCATAGAAGGGGTCGACGTGGTGCTGGGTGCGAGCGAGAAATTCCGCCTCTTTCAGCTCGTCGAGGAGTTCGCGAAGCGCGAGCAGACGCAGGTTTCCGTCTCCTGCATCGACGCCGCGAAAGAATTCGGCCCCGCCCATTCGGCCGGCGGGCGCACGCGCGCGTTTTTGAAAGTTCAGGACGGATGCGACTATAGCTGTGCCTTTTGTACGATCCCCCTCGCCCGCGGGCGAAGCCGCTCCCAGCCGCTCGACGCCGCCGTGGCGCAGGCGCGCGAGATCGCCGAGGACGGCTTCAAGGAAATCGTGCTCACCGGCGTCAACATCGGCCTCTACGGTCAGGAGCAGGGCACGACGCTGTTGGATCTACTTCACCGACTCGATCGGGTGGAAGGTATCGAGCGGTATCGCATCTCGTCGATGGAACCCAATCTCTTGACCGACGAGATCATCGACTTCGTCGCTTCCTCGGACCGGTTCCAACCGCACTTTCACATCCCGCTCCAGAGCGGAGACGACTACGTACTGGGTAAAATGCGGCGCCGGTATCGCCACGAGGCGTACGAGGATCGGGTGATCCGCATTCTGGACCGTATGCCGCACGCCGGTGTCGGCGCCGACGTGATCGTGGGCTTTCCGGCGGAAGACGAAAAGCGTTTCGAGAACAGCTATCGCTTCATCAACGAGCTTCCCGTCAGCTACCTCCACGTCTTCACGTATTCCGAGCGCCCGAACACGACGGCGGTCGAGCAGCCCGAGCGGATGGGCGGGCCCGGCATTCCGAGGCCGGAGCGTTCCCGTCGCAGCAAGATGCTCCGGATCCTCTCGAGAAAGAAAGAGGAAGCCTTCTATCGGAGGCATCTCGGCGACGTGCGACGGGTGCTCTGGGAAGGCTCCAACAGGGATGCATCGATGTTTGGATACAGCGACAACTACGTGCGCGTAGAGGCGGCTTTCAACCCGGACAAGGAAGGCGTCGTCGAGCCGGTCGTGCTGGAGGCGATGAGCGAGCGCGGGACCGTGCTCGCCGGCGACGGCGCATTTCTGCCGATCGCGTAGGTGCCGGCGCCGGCGACAGTGTTTGCACGGATCGCACAGGTGCCGCCGGCGGCGGCCTCCGACGCTTCGCCTACGCTTACCAGGCGGTGCGTTCCTGCCGATCGCGGAAGCCCGAAGGCCGTCCCGGCCTACACTACAGAACATGTCCGTATGGTCGCGAATTGTACTTACGTGGCCGCAGGTTCACGGCTGCGACCGTACGTGTTCGAACCGCTGCACACGGTATCCCGGAGTCTATGTCCGATCGTCCACTGGAAGGCATCACCGTCGTCTCCTTCGAGAGCCGCCTCGCCGAAGAGACCGCAGACCTTATCGAAAAGCAGGGTGGACGCGCCATCTCGGCTCCGTCGATGCAGGAAATTCCGCTCGAACGGCATCACGACGTCCTTGCGTTCGGGGAACGCCTATTCAGGGGCGACGTCGACGTTCTCATCCTCCTGACGGGGGTGGGGACGCGGATGCTCGTCGAAGCACTGGAGACGAAGTACGATCTCGATGCGATATTGGCCCGGCTTGACGAGACGATCCTCCTAGCGCGTGGTCCTAAGCCCGTGCGCGCTCTTCGTGTGCTGGGTCTGCAGGCCGACCTAAAGGTACCGGAGCCGAATACGTGGCGAGAGCTCGTAGAGCTGGTGGACTCCGCCGAGGTGCTACAGCCGGTGGCCGGCAAACGATTCGCCGTGCAGGAGTACGGCGTATCGAATGAGAAGCTGGTCGAGGCACTCCGAGCGCGAGGAGCCGAAGTGGAGCAGGTCTCGATTTATCGCTGGGAATTCCCCGACGACCTGAGTCCTCTGCGCCGGGGAATGGAGGCCGTCATCGACCGTACGGCACAGATCGCCCTCTTCACCAGCCGCACGCAGGTCGATCACCTCATGGAGCTGGCCGAGAAGGAAGGCAAGGTCGGCGAGGTGAAACGTGCGCTGACCGAAGCGTTCGTGGGTTCCATCGGCCCGGTCTGCACCGAGGGCCTCCGAAGCTACGGCATCGAGCCGGATTTCGAGCCGAAACATCCCAAACTGGGTGTTCTAATACGCGATCTCGCAGGCCAGTACTTCCATGGCTCAACGGCTTGAATTTCAGGCAGCGCCGTAGGTACTTCGCAGCCGAAGTCGTTGCCACCCCTCTCAACCTCATGCCGCAGTTACCTGGACAAGTATAGATTGCGCATCTCGTACGGCCGCTGGAAATGCTCGTCGGTAAGCGTTTCGACGAACGCAATGGCTTCTCCGGTCGACTTCATTTCCGGCCCCAGCTCTTTTGGCACTTCGGGGAATTTGTCCCACGAGAATACCGGTTCCTTGATGGCGTATCCGACCAGCGTCGACTCGAGCACTCCGGCGTCTCGGAATTCCGACAGCATGTGGCCGAGCATGACCTTGGTGGCCACGTTCGCCACGGGAATTCCCGTCGCTTTCGCCACGAACGGGACCGTCCGCGACGCGCGAGGGTTCGCCTCGATGCAATAGACGATTTCGTCCTTGACGGCGAACTGCACGTTGATCAATCCGACGACTTCCAACCGATCGGCGACGTCTCGGACGTAGCTTTCAATCGTCCGAATCACGTTGTCCGACAAGGAGAAGGGGGGCAGGACGGCCGTCGAATCACCACTGTGCACGCCCGCCGGCTCGATGTGCTGCATGATACCTGCGATCCAGGTCTCCTCGCCATCGCGAATTGCATCGACGTCCAGCTCGATCGCGTTTTCCAGAAAGAGATCGAGCAAGACTTGATTGTGGGGAAGCAGTTTCCAGATTTGCTTCGTGTACGTCTCGACCTCCTCCTTGTTGATCGCGATGCGCATGCCCTGACCGCCCAGCACGTAACTCGGCCGTATCAAGATCGGATAGCCGATGCGCTCGGAAACCTCGATCGCTTCGGCTACGCTCGTGGCCATACCGAACGGCGCATACGGAATTTCAAGCTCCTTGAGGACGCCTGAGAACTTGAACCGGCTCTCGGCCATGTCCATCATGTCGTACGACGTGCCGAAGATCTTAATGTCGTGCCGTCGAAGGTTTTCGGCGAGTTTCAGCGCCGTCTGGCCGCCAAGCTGTACGATCACGCCCTTCGGCTTCTCGTGCTCAATGACGTCGAAGACGCGTTCCCAGTAGACGGGTTCAAAATATAACTTGTCGGCTACGTCGAAGTCGGTCGAGACGGTCTCCGGATTGCAATTGATCATGATGGCCTCGTAGCCGAGCTCGTGGGCCGCGATGACCCCGTGAACGCACGAATAATCGAACTCGATACCCTGTCCGATTCGGTTCGGACCGCTGCCCAGGATCAGCACTTTCTCACGATCGCCGACCTCGCTCTCCGACTCCGTCTCGTAGGTCGAATAGTAGTACGGAGTCTCGGCCGGAAACTCGCCTGCACACGTGTCGACGACCTGAAAGGTCGGCGTTAGTCCCTGCGCCGTCCGATATTCACGGACCTCCAGTTCCGTCACGTCCCCTTGGAGCAGATATGCGATCTGCACGTCACTTAGCCCATGCTGCTTCGCGCGACGCATGAGGTCACGATCCACGTCCTCCAGCCGGTGCTGCGAAATGAGCCCCTCCAGATCGACGATGTCCTGGATTTGATACAGAAACCATGGATCGACCTTTGTGACGTCGGCAATCTCTTCGACCGAGGCCCCCAGCTTAAAGGCATTGCGAATTTGCAGCGTCCGATCCCAATACGACTTCTTCAGCCGTTCCCGCACCTCCTCGCGGCTGACGTCCTCACGATCCGCTCCGAGGCCACTGAAGCCGATCTCGAGGCTCTGCCATGCTTTCTGTAGACTCTCGATAAACGTGCGGCCGATCGCCATGACCTCCCCGACCGCCTTCATCTGAGTCGTCAGCTCCTCATCCACGCCCTCAAACTTGTCGAAATTGAAACGCGGGATTTTCGTCACTACGTAATCGATGGCCGGTTCGAAGCAAGCGCTGGTCGTACCCGTGACTTCGTTCGGAAGCTCGTCGAGCGTGTAGCCGACTGCCAATCGCGCCGCGACTTTCGCTATCGGATAGCCGGTCGCTTTCGACGCCAGTGCCGACGAGCGCGACACGCGCGGATTGATCTCGATGACGATCATGCGCCCCGACACGGGATCGAATGTGAACTGGATGTTGCACCCGCCGGCAAACGTGCCGATCGATCGCATCGCGCGAATCGCCGCGTCGCGCATCTGCTGAAATTGCTTGTCCGTCAGCGTCTGCGCCGGGGCCACGGTCACGGAATCGCCCGTATGCACGCCCATCGGATCCACGTTTTCGATCGAGCAGACAATGATGACGTTGTCGTTCGCGTCGCGAAGCAGCTCGAGCTCGTACTCCTTCCATCCGGCCAGGCACTCTTCCATCAACACCTGATGCACCGGCGAGAGTTCGAGGCCGCGAGTGACCTTCCGGTCGAATTCCTCGTACGCCCACACGATGCCTCCGCCGGATCCGCCCAGCGTATACGACGGACGAATGACGACGGGCAATCCGCCGAGCTCTTGCGTGATCTCCTTCGCTTCGAGCAGGCTCTTCGCGACCCGGCTGCGGGCCTGATCGATGCCGACCCGCTCCATCAGGTCACGGAACGCCTGCCGATCCTCCGTAATCTGGATCGCGTCGATGTCGACGCCGATGACTTCCACACCCTTGGCGGCCCAGTACCCGTCGTCCTGAAGCGTCGTGGCCAGATTCAACGCCGTCTGGCCGCCCATCGTCGGAAGTACCGCGTCCGGCTTGTCTCTCTCTACGATCTCCTTGATCGATTTGGGCGTAAGGTCCTTCAGGTAGATCGTGTCCGCCGTCATGGGATCGGTCATGATCGTGGCCGGATTCGAGTTGATCAGAATGATCTCGTATCCCTCCGCACGGAGCGTTCGCGCGGCCTGCGTCCCTGAATAGTCGAACTCGCAGGCTTGACCGATCACGATCGGTCCGCTGCCGATCAGGAGAATCTTCTTGATGTCCTCTCGCTTGGGCATACCAATCCGTGTCGATGGGAAGGAAGGCGCCTCGATCCGGGCGTCGAATTATAGTGCGGCGGTCGAATCTGCATTCTCACCTACCGGAACGCCGCGATTCTCGGCGACGTCCTTGAGAAATGCGTCGAAAAGGTACTGGCTGTCGTGCGGGCCGGGTGAGGCCTCTGGATGATACTGCACCGAGAACGCGGCGTACTGCTTGAACCGAATTCCTTCGACGGTCCGGTCGTTCAGGTTCTCGTGGGTGACGTCCGCCTGATTCCGGTCTACGGAATCCCGGCTTACGGCGAATCCGTGGTTCTGGGTCGTCACCTCGACGCGGCCGGTCTCCAGATTCTTGACGGGATGATTGGCTCCTCGATGCCCTACGAACATTTTGTAGACCTTGAATCCGGAGGCCAGGGCCATGAGCTGATGACCCAGGCAGATACCGAACATCGGGATGCCGGTCGCGAAGGCGTCCTTTACGAGAGCAATCGCCCCGGGCATCGCACGCGGATCACCGGGGCCGTTCGAGAAAAACAGGCCGTCGGGCTTCCAGGCGAGTACGTTCTCGAGTGGCGTGGACGCGGGAAATACTCGTACGGTGCAATCACGAAGCTTGAAGGAGCGCAAAATGTTCGATTTGATGCCGTAATCGAAGACCGCGATGCGTGCCCCGGCCCCAAGATTACCATCATACGCCGCGTCAATGCTCACGCGTGAGGCCAGTTCGAGTCCGTCCATCGACGGCCAATTCCGAGCCTTCTCGACCAGACTTTCGTCGTCTAGATCGACGGCTGAGATGATCGCATTCATGACGCCCTTGTCGCGAATGTGCCGGACGAGTGCGCGCGTGTCGACGCCCGAGATCCCGACGAGCTTGTGGCGCTTCATGAACCGATCGAGCGACTCGTCCGCGAGCTGATTCGAATAACGCCACGTGAATTGACGAACGACGAAACCGGATACCATCGGTCGTTCGGCCTCCATGTCTTCGTCCGCTGCACCGTAATTGCCGATGTGCGGGTACGTCATCATCATGATCTGTCCGAAGTACGAGGGATCGGTCATGATTTCTTGATAGCCCGTCATGCTCGTATTGAAGCAGAGCTCGCCACCGGTCTCTCCGGGATGTCCGATGGTGGTCCCTTGGACGACCAATCCGTCGGCCAGCGCCAGTTTGCAAGGGGCAACCCTCACGTGCGTGTCGTCATTCGTCATCGTGCTCGGCATTGTGTGATATCGCGGCCATCATGATACTATCCGAATCAAGAACCGTCGCCGGTCACCCTCACATTCGCACTGACCGCTTTGTTTGCACTGACCGGTCCGGGCATAAAAAAAGCCTCCCTGTACACGGGGAAGCTTGAGTCCAGGCTCCTGCCCGGCCGCGCCAATATCCGGATGGGGCCACCGAAAATGCGGAGTACGTCAAAGCTTAAGAGGCTCTTGTCAATCGTCCGACTGCCTAACATCTCGGCCGGATCGTGGTTCCAAAGATAGGATTCATCCTTCCGATTCTCAAAAAACTTCATATGCGAGCCGTCGTTTCTCGGTGCTGAACGGAAGCCTGCGCATGAACTCGTGGCGAAAGGTGGAGTTGAATCGATCTACGTTGATCCATCTCCGTTCACGATGTCGGATCGAGGCACATACAGAAGCATGTCGAGCTATCGGCTGCGAATGCTGCTCTGCACCGCAGCGACCTTGCTGCTGCTCATCGCCTGCGTTCGATTGTGGCCGGCGCCGGGGGCGACGGTTGAGGCCGGCAAGCCGTACAGCATGTCCGAACACGAATTCATCGACATTGAGCAAATTCAGCCGACCCACCAGGCCCTTCAAGCACCCCCGCCGCCTTCACCGCCGATCCCGATCGTCGTTCCGGACGACGTCGTTCTCGACGAGCACGAGATCGACGTCTCGGACGCCAATTTGCTGAGCGTAGAGGACCTCGGGCCCGACGACGCGAGCTCGGATGGGATCGCCGACGCGTCTCGATCCGCGTCCGGGGCGACGTTCGGGCCCAAGGCCGTACGTTTCGTCGAGCCAGAGTACACGCAGGAGGCCCGTCGGAGGCGGGTTCGAGCGGAAGTCGTCATCGAGGTTTTGGTGGATGCGGCCGGCCGGGTGCTCGAGACGCGCATCGAAGAGCGGTTCTTGCTGGACAAAGACGGTACGGAGAGGACTCCGGTCCCTGAGATCGGCTACGGCTTGGAGGAGGCGGCCCGCTCGGCGGCGCAGCGCTGGATCTTCAGGCCGGCGCGGACCGACGGCGAGCCGGTCTCTAGCTACACGACCCTGACGTTTACCTTCGGCGTCTAACCCGTCCCAACGTCCTAACGTCTCCCCGTCCCAACGTCCTAACGTCTCCCCGTCCCAACGTCCTAACGTCTCCCCGTCCCAACGTCCCAACGTCACCCCGTCCTACCGTTCAAAGGTCTACCCATTTCGCGTCTTCGACGTCGACCTCCCTGCGTACACCAGCCGTCGAAGGTGCCTGACGTACGTTGGTTCGCTGCCGATCCGAACGCAATTCCTCGCGCCGCGGGCTCCGTCCGTCGTGCCGAACTGCTCGAAGCAGAGCGCGACACGCCCGGATGACGTAATAGAAGATGACGAGTAAGAAAAGTACTTTTAAGACCATGGCCATACCAGCTTGACGGATCCTCGTCGGCGCCGTCGTTCTATTCGAAGAGCCCGCCTGTCTCGAGCCTGAAGTAGGTCGTACCCCGGTACCGAGTCGTCGCGATCTGCCGAAGCATCTCGTCGACGGCCTTCGAATCTTCTACAAAATCGACCTCCTCCGTGTTCACGATGAGGAGCGGACTCCGCGTGTAACGATAGAAGTAATAATCGTAGGCATCGATCAGCGTCTTCAGGTAAGATCGGTCGATCTGCTCCTCGTACGGCCGACCGCGCTTTCTGATGTTCTTGAGCAGCCGCTCCGGCGTAGCCTGCAGATAAATGATGACGTCCGGCACAGGCGTGTTTGGTTCCATGATCGAATACATCGTCTCATAGAGCTGCAGCTCGTCGCCCCGGAGATTGACGGAGGCGAATATGTGATCCTTTTCAAAACTATAGTCGCTCACGACGAGCTGCTGAAACAGATCCCGGGCCATAAGCCGTTTCTGCTGCTGAAATCGGCTGGCGAGGAAACTGAGTTGGGTGTGGAAGGCCCATCGATCCCGATTTTGGTAGAATGAATCGAGAAATGGATTTTCTTCGAATTCCTCCAGGACCAACTGCGCATCGAGCCGGTCGCCGATCATGCGGGCCAGCGTGGTTTTCCCTGAGCCGATGACCCCTTCGACCACGAAAAATCGACAGTTCTCACGGATCACGTCGACGAAAGAAAGATGCTTCGGCTCGATAGAATCGCCCTCTCGTTCCATTCTGTCCAAGGTCATAAGGGGAGATGAAACCTTGCTGCCGGATTTTACAGGGTATGTTCGGTGATGACCGGATGGTCCGCATCCGGACAGTCATGAAGAAGCGTTTCTACGGTGGCGTCGAAGGGGGGTGGCACGTGAAGCCCGGGCGCGAGATCGGCAAGTGGAAGAAGCACGAATCGGCGCACGCCTAGTTTCGGATGCGGCACTGACAACTGCTCGTCACGGACGACGTCCCGTCCGAATATAAGGAGATCCAGATCGAGCGTCCGCGGCGCCCATCGACGCCCTTTCTCGCGATTCCTTCCCCTTGCTCGCTCGATTCGCTTGCAATAGGCCAGAAGGGCGTGCGGGTCGAGCGCCGTTCGGACTTCGACCACTGCATTTAAGAAGTCCGGCTGCTCTTCGCCCGGAGCCGAAGTGTGAGCCGAAGATTCGTAGACCGGCGACACGGCGACGACCTCCAGGATCGGAGCCCGCCGCAGTGCCGCGACGGCATAGCGCAGATGGGCGATCCGGTCGCCGAGGTTCGATCCGACGGCGACAAAAGCCGTGGTGCCTTCCATTTCGCCGCGTTCGCTCGGAGAAGCTTGGGTCAAGACCTCGAGGCCGATTCATTCATAATTGTAACGGTCTAATATTACTTCCCGCGGGCGACGCAGGGGTAGAATCTTTTGCTTCCGCACACGGGTAGTTTAAATCGAGCAGTCGGACGCGATCCCCTTAGAAAGCGACGTCATCCCGGCCTCGCGGAGCGTATCTCGCTCTGCAAGACGTCTCTATCTTCCCTCTCGTTGACCGCACGTCGAACATATTAGAATTCCCATGTGACCGATCCAATCGACATGAGTCCTGCCCGTACGCGAAATGACGCTGAGAAGAGGAATGGTAGCGTCCGTCAATCAAAATTTGAGGCCCGATTCGGGGAGGGCGTTCACATACTCGTCGTGGACGACGATCCCGAAATTCGGCAGGCGCTCGAAACGTATTTTCAGCTGGAAGGATGCAGCGTCACCTCCGCCGGAAATGGTGCGGACGCCCTCGAGATACTCGGCGGAACTCCCGAGTTCGACCTCGTGCTTCTCGACGTCATGCTTCCGAAGCTGAATGGTTTCGAGGTGCTTCGACGATCGCAAGAGATGGGCACCACGTCGCCGGTCTTGATGATGTCGGGGCGGGGAGATCAGGAGGACGTCCTCAGAGGATTTGGTCTCGGAGCACAGGATTACATCGTCAAACCGTTCGACGTCGAAGACCTGGTCGCACGGACGAAGCGGCTTCTCGGGCAGCGTCAGGAATTCGCAGAACCGATCTCACGCTATGAGATCGGCGACCTGGAAATCGACTTTTCCTCCGAACGCGCGTCACGCAACGGCGAACGGGTCGAGTTCTCGGAGATGGAACTCGATCTACTGCGGTGTCTGATCAAAAATCGTGGGTACGTCGTCACGAAAAAACGCCTCCTTCGCGAGGCCTGGCAGATCGACGACGATCTAATCGCCCACACCATCAATCCCGACATTGCCATCGAACGGGTCGAAGAGAGCATGCGCTCCATCCGACGAAAGATCGAACCCGACCCGGCCAAGCCGCGGTACATCGAGACCGTCTACGGTCTCGGCTACCGCTTCAGTGACTGAGCACGTTCCGATCAACTTCAGAAGCTACGTAGACGACGGACTGCCCGCACCGTCTTCGACCGACGTCGAAGACGACGCGAGGCCCATCACGCCTTCCTCCATTTCAGCGGACTCCGGTACGTATACGAGTTTCACGTAGTCCGTCTCGTCGCCGGGTGCGATGAGAAATGGTCCGAATCGAACGGGCTCGTCCTCTGCCGCAGTATCCAGCAGCGCTCCGACCGGCTGCTTCGACCAGGTAGGTCCGGGGATTCCGAAGAAACGGTGAAGCTGACCAATCGTCGTGCTGCCGTGGAAGAGGAGTGTCAGCCCCGCGGCGAGCGGCGGCGTTTCGGCATACGGGTCGAACAAGCGATCAATCAATGGCTTGAGCCGTGAGCGCATGGCGATGAACACGTGGTCTCCCGGCCGCAGGGCCGTCGCTCCGCGCGGCATGATTACTTCCTCGCCCCGAACGACGAGCGTGACCACCACGCCGTCGGGCAGCGCCAGGTCGCGCAGCAGCTGCCCCGCGACGCGCGCCGAGGGAGCGACGGTATATTCGACGATCTCCCCGTCTACGTTGCGAAGCGCGTTGATCTCGACGGTGACCGGCGGCTCAGGATCGGCAGGCTGCGCCAGTCCGAGCCACCTCGCGACGACCGGCAGCGACCATCCCTGCGTGACCGCCGAGACCAAGACGACGAAGAAAACCACGTTGAAAAGCAGATCACTGCCCTCGATTCCCGCCATGAGGGGAAACGTGGCGAGGGTGATCGGCACGGCGCCCTTCAGGCCCACCCACGAAAGGAAGGCCAGCTCTCGGGGTCGGAACCGGAACGGCAATGCCGAAACGATGACGGCTAGAGGCCGCGCCGCCAGGGTTAAGACCAGTGCAATCAACAGGCCGTCGGCGGCGACGGCGAGGAGGCGGCTCGGGAAGGCCAGCAGCCCCAGCATGACGAAGAGCACGATTTGACCGAACCATGCCGCGGCGTCGTGGAACATAAGAATGCCTCGCTTGAATACGAGCAATTTGTTGCCCAGCACGATGCCGGCCAAGTACACGGCCAGGAAGCCGCTACCGCCCAGCACCCCGGTCAGGCCGTAAGCGAGCAACCCGAACGCCGTGGCGAGAATCGGATAGAGTCCCGGATAATCCAGGTTGATCCTGTTGACGCTCCACGCCCCGGCGTACCCGATACCGATGCCCCCCACAGCACCTACTCCGAATTGAAGGACGAAGAGCAGCGTGAGCGACGGCACGGAGTCAGTGGTACCGGTGAGCACGCCGATGATGCCGATAGTCAGGAAAATGGCCATCGGATCGTTCGAACCACTCTCCACTTCGAGCGTCGCCTTTAGGCGATCCGGCAGCTTGAGTCCGCTCGTTCGAAGAACGGAAAAGACGGCCGCCGCATCGGTGGATCCGACGATACCGCCCAGCAACAAGCCGTTAATGAGCGGCAGACCGAGAACCCAGGCGGCCGCGGTACCCGTCAAGAGCGCGGTCAACAACACGCCGATCGTCGAAAGTGAGAAGGCCGGACGCCACGTGGCTTGCACCGACGACCATGACGTGCGAAGACCGCCGTCGAAGAGGATCAACGCGAGTGCGATGCTGCCGACGCTGTTGGCGAACTCGTAATCCTCAAAGGCGATGAGACCGACTCCTTCCGAACCGGCCAACATTCCTACCGCAAGAAACAGCACGAGCACCGGCATCCCGAGTCGAGCCGCAAACTTGCTCGAAGCAATGCCGAACAGGAGAAGCACTCCGGCAAGAAATACCAGCGTGTTGATGGAAAACATAGGACATCGGCACTCGTCATAGGTCCCCTCGGCAGGAGTCGAACCTGCGACCAACGGTTTAGGAAACCGCTGCTCT
>CAZMXY010000013.1:0-14646 GCA_964570345.1 uncultured Rhodothermales bacterium
CGCCGTCCTGATCGTGATCGAGTCGAAGGCGGAACCGAGTACGCGTCCCGGACGAGCTCTCGTCGAATTAGATGATCTCCCGGACCTCGGCGGCAAACCCCAGCTGGAACGACGACAGATACGTCTTCGGATCGGCGCTCGGGCCGAAGTGGGACGTCTCGTTGCGGCCTTTCGGGGTTTACTGCTCGATCGCGCCGATAGAGGGCCACTTCGAGCTTAGTTCTCGGTGACGGTCAGTCCTCGTACGAGACCCTCGGTATTATGCCCGAAGCGGATCCCGTAGTGGCCGTCGGTGGACGTGAGCTTACCCTCACCGACGACGTCCGATTTGTCGTAGCTGGCGACGACGGTCCCATTGATCGCACATTCGACATTGTCGCCGTGAACGGACATCGCGATCTCCTGAGTCACCGATTTACCCGGACCGGCAGCCTTGTTAACGGCCTCGTGCGCCTCCGCGCGGCGGCCGTTCATCTGGAACGGCTCCGAACCGAATCCGCGCACGATGAACGATCCGTTGCCGTATGCGGCGCAGTAGAGGAACGTCGCGTTTTCGGTGCCCATCTCGTTCCCTCCGATGAAGAGCCCGTACGGATGTGGATGGTTGTTCAGGTTCATGTACTCCGGCTCCGTGAACGTCGCCGTGACGGTGTAATTGCCGCTCGCCGTGTTTTCCGGATTCCAGTACGAAACCTGGGGACCTGTCGTCACATGGAGGGCCTCCTCGTCCATGGTGAGCCTTGCGTTCTCCAACCCGGGCGCCGCTTTGTCGAGCATGCCCGTCCATCCGGGCACCGAGATGCCGCCTCCGTCGACCTTTCGATCTGCATCAGACTGAGCTCGGGCGGGGCTCACGTTGCAGACGAGAACGATCGTAGCGATGCTAAGGGTGATCAGGCTGGTGCAGTGCATGGTCTCCTTTCCGGATTGGATGTGTGCAAACGGGTGTTTCTCTTCAAAAGAGAATTCCGGACGGCGGCAAATTCTTCTGTTCCGTCCATTCCCTAATTTTTGATGAAACGCAGTCGACCAGGAGCGGATCCGGCACATAGCTGCCCGGCACTTCGCTGCTCGCATCGACGTACCCATCTCGAGCATTCGCGTCGCAAACACTAAAATGGAGGGATCGGCCGGCCCACGACGACGGTATTCCTTGAAGGGAACGTCAATCCGCCCATTCATCAACGTGGAGGTGAAAGCATGGACGTAGCAGTCAAGCAAATCGAATTATGGCGGACGGAGATAGACAATGAGCCGGGGTCGATGGCCTCGACGCTCGCTCCGCTCGCCGAATCCGGCGCGGACCTGCAGGTGGTGATGGTATACCGGTTCCCCGGCAACGAGGATCGCGGCGCCATCGAGGTCTATCCCATCTCCGGCGGCGAGCAGGAGAAGGCGGCGCGGCGAGCCGGCCTCACCCCTTTCGAGATTCCCACGCTTCTGATCGACGGCGTGAACAAACCGGGGCTCGGCCGCGCCATGGCCGAGGCAATCGCCGAAACCGGGATCAACATGGCCTTTTTCGTCGCACAGGTCGTGGAGAAACGTTACTCGGCCGTGATCGGCTTCGAAAGTGGAGAGGACGCACGAACCGCGCAGCAGATTCTCGAGAAGGTGGCCGCTGCGGTGTAGCGAATACGATGTTGGGCTCAGCGGTGCGCTGGACTTGTCCCGGAATCGAGTCTAGCGCCCGCTTCCTTGTCCGACCCACGTTCACCCGCTATCTTCACGACACGATACTGCGTCGAATTACGTTCGAAATCCAGCCGGAAGTGCCTGCAACCATTCTTGACGGAACAGCGGTCGCCGCAGCCGTTCGTGCAGACGTGCGCCGGGAGGTAGACGCCTGGACCGCACTCGGAAACCGAGCGCCGTATCTCGCCGTCGTTCTCGTCGGTGACGACCCCGCCTCCGCCTCGTACGTGCGTGGGAAGACAAAAGCGGCCGCCGAGGCCGGAATCGAGAGCGACACGATCGCGCATCCCGCGGACGTTTCCGAGACGAGAGTCCTCGAATTGGTGCATGCCCTGAATCGGGACGGTTCGGTCGACGGAATCCTCGTTCAGCTGCCCCTTCCGAGTCACGTCGATGAAAGCAAGGTGATTCACGCGATGGACCCGAGGAAAGACGTCGACGGGTTTCATCCGGAAAACGTCGGCCGGCTTTCGCTCGGCGAACCGGGATTCGTATCCGCCACGCCCGCCGGCATCATGGAGATGCTTCGCCGATCCGACATAGAAACCGCGGGTATGCACGCCGTGGTCATCGGCCGGTCGAACATCGTCGGGAAGCCCCTGTCTAGCCTACTTCTTCGGCGTGGTGTCGATGCAACCGTGACGACCTGTCACAGCCGCACCCGCGATCTTCCTTCACTGGCAAGGCAGGCCGATCTACTCGTCGCGGCCATCGGCCGGCCGGAGTTCGTCACGTCGGAGATGGTGAAAAACGGCGTCGTAGTGATCGACGTGGGGGTCAACCGCGTGGACGACCCCACCCGTGCCCGAGGCTATCGCCTGGTCGGCGACGTGGAATTCGACGCCGTGAGCCGAAAGGCGGCTGCCATCACGCCCGTTCCCGGAGGCGTGGGACCGATGACGATCGCCATGCTGCTCAAAAATACGCTGGCGGCGGCCCGTGGCGATTACGACTAGGTAGTTAGAAGCGTCTATATTCCAACATCCCGTTTATTTGCAGTAAGGCGCCGATTATGTACCCTTCGCCGCGAACGGTCCGGCAAGAAGCCGATCCCTCGACCGAGGGTGCACAGGCAGTGGACACGCTCGCGGCTGCGTCCGACACGGCCGGGGTCGATACGGCCACGGCCGACACCGCCGACGCCCTGACGCAACTCGGTCGTGACGTCGGTGAGGCAGGCCGGCTTCTCATTTCAGGCGAGTGGGATCTCTTCAGCAGGCAGCTCTACACGGGACTCGCCGATCTCGTGGTCGATTTCGTGCCGAAGCTCCTGGTCGCGCTGTTGGTCTTCATTCTTTTTTTCGGAATCTATCGTGCACTCCTGTCGGTGTTGCGGCGCTTCTTCCGTGGAAGCAAGAAAGTAGACACGGGCCTCCAAAATTTGCTCGTTAAGACCTTCCGCGTCGTCGGTTTCGTATTCATCACCATGATGGTGCTGGCGCAGCTGAACGTCGATATCGCGGCGCTGCTCGCAGCCATTAGTATCGCCGGCATCGCCGTCGGCTTCGCCGCCCGAGATTCACTGGAGAACTTTATTTCGGGAATCACGATTCTGATGGACAAACCGTTTCGCATCGGCGACAACATCGAAGTGGAAGACGTCTACGGAACGGTGGAGGAGATCACGCTTCGTTCGACACGCATCCGCACGCTGAATCATGAGTACATGGTGATGCCCAACAGCATGATGATCAATCAGAAGCTGATGAACCACACCATTCTCGGTATGGTGCGCGTCGAGGTGCCATTCGGCATCGCGTACAAAGAGTTTCCTCAGCAGGCTCGCGACGTGGTCATCAAGCTGCCGGAGGGAGACGCTCGGATCCATCCCGATTATAAGCCGGAGGTCGTCGTCACGGAACTGGCCAATTCAAGCGTCAACATGGCCCTCCGGCTCTATCTCATCAACCCGAAGCTCGCCGTGCCCGTGAAGCTCGAATACGTGGAGAAGATTCGAGAGGCACTGCGCGAGGCGGATATTGAAATCCCGTTTCCGCACCTTCAATTGTTCGTCGACGAGGCGAAAGCCTTCCAGGAGTCTTTTCTACTCAAGGAAAGATGGCCGGGCAAGGACGGCCCGCGCCCATCCGTATAGCCGAAGCCTATGAAAACGTTCGTTCCCATCATTCTAGTCCTGGCGGGCGGATACGGCGCGATCACGACGCTGCTGTATTTGTTGCAGGAGCGTCTACTGTTCCATCCCACGCGAACGCTCGTCGGCACGCCGCAAGACGTCAATCTGACGTACGAGGACGTGCAGTTTACGACGTCCGACGGTGAGTCACTGCATGGATGGTGGATCCCTCACGATTCCGCGTTCGCAACGGTCCTGTTTTTTCACGGAAACGCGGGCAACGTTTCGGGCCGCATCGATACGATCGACAAGTTGCACCACATGGGCGTCAACGTCTTCATTTTCGACTACCGGGGCTATGGGCGAAGCACGGGTTCACCATCCGAAGACGGAATCTACAAAGACGCGGAAGCAGCGTGGCGGTATGTCGTAAACGACCGATCGATCTCCCCGGCACAGGTCGTCATACATGGCCGCTCCCTCGGAGGCGGGCCGGCGGCGTGGCTGGCGGAACGCGTTCTGGCCGCCGCGCTCATCCTCGAATCCACGTTTACGTCCGTCCCTGACGCCGGCGCGCACCATTACCCGTTTCTCCCCGTGCGCATGTTGTCGAATGCCGACTTCGACAACCTGGCTCGGGTGGGTCGAAGTCGATGCCCCGTGCTTGTCGCGCACAGTCCGGAGGACGAAGTGATTCCCTTCGAACAAGGTGAAAGGCTGTTCAATGCCGCGAAAGACCCGAAGACGTTTATCGAATTAGCGGGTGCGCACAACGAAGCACACGCCGTGTCGGGTCACCGCTATGTGGCAGGGCTCGCGGCATTTCTCAGCGATCACGTCCTGCATCGACCGTGATGGACGTTCGACACGCACTGCGAAGCGGAGAATTAACGCTATTTCAATAAAGAGCGAGGCTTCGACAAAAAAGCGCTTTTCGTACCGATCTGCGCAGACGACATGGATTGGGCGCCCCCCGCCCGTCCTGTGAATCTTGACAGAAACGACCCCGGAGGCCTATTATTGAGCATCATGAGCGCGCATTCTACACGGGTTCCTTCCCTTTCCCGACGACTTCGACGTCTGGAAGATGGTAACGTGTGGACGGCCGCATCCCGAAGCCTTCGCTAGATCGTCGAATTTTTTTCCGACGTTCAATCGCTTGGAGAGGCGCTGATCCACCCGGGTCGGCGCCTTTTTTATTAGTTGAAACGTTTCGCACGACGCACCATGGCAATTGTACTGGCATTTAGCGGTGGACTCGACACGTCGTTCTGCGTACCGTATTTGCGCGAGACGCACGACGAGGCCGTGTATACGGCCACCGTCAATACGGGAGGTCTGACGGGCGAAGAGGCAGCCGACGTGCAGCGGCGGGCCGAGGACCTGGGCGCCGAAAAGCACTTCCTGGTCGACGGCCGTCAAGACCTCTTCGATCAGCACCTCAGTTACCTCGTCAAGGGAAACGTTCTGCGCGGCGGTGTCTATCCGCTTTGCGTCGGACCCGAACGTGTGACGCAGGCCAAGAAAGTGGTCGAGATTGCTCGCCGAACGGGTGCACGTGCCGTCGCCCATGGATCCACCGGCGCGGGCAATGATCAAGTCCGATTCGACGTCGCGCTGCGTTTGCTCGCGGCAGACCTTGAGATCATTACCCCGATTCGCTCACTCGGGCTCAGTCGCCTCGACACCACGGAATATCTTCGCGAGCGCGGCTACACCGTCCCGGCAAAGACCACAACGTATTCTATCAACCGCGGACTCTGGGGCACGACGATCGGAGGTCGAGAGACGCTCTCCACCACGGAGCCGCTCCCCGAGGACGCCTACCCGGATACCGTATCACCCGTTGAAGCACCGGATACGCCGGCCGACGTCTCGATTACGTTCGAGAAGGGAATCCCGACCAGGCTCGACGGTACGCCGATGTCGCCCGTGGACCTGGTAGAGGCCCTCAACCGAAAGGCCGCCGCCCACGGCGTCGGCCGCGGTATTCACGTAGGGGACACGATCCTCGGTATAAAGGGCCGCGTGGCTTTTGAAGCGCCGGCGCCCATCGTCCTCATCACGGCCCATCGAGAGCTCGAGAAGATCGTCCTTACTCGGTGGCAGCGTTTCCAGAAAGACCACCTCTCCGATTTTTACGGCCAGCTGCTTCACGAGGGCCAGTATTTCGACCCGGTCATGCGCGACGTCGAGGCATTTCTCGATTCGTCGCAGAAACCCGTTACGGGGTCCGTACGTGTGCAGTTGTTCAAAGGAAACGTCCGCGTGCTCGGATGTGACAGCCCCCACTCGATGTTCGATGCCGGGGTGGCCACGTACGGCGAGACGAACGAACTGTGGGACGGCCGGGATGCCCAGGGATTCACTCAGATTTACGGCGTGCAGGCGCTGCTGGCTCGCCGAGCCCGTCGAGAACCCGAAGAATCGCAGACGTGAACGAGCGGTGGTACTTCGTAGCAAACTGAAGAATGGACAGCACACGATATAACGTCATCGTTCTGCATGGCGCAGGCTACGTGGGGGGCGAGCTCGTCCGCCTGCTGCTTCGCCATCCGCATTTCGATCTAGGCGTCGTAACCAGCCGAACGTTTGCGGGAGAGCCCCTATGGAAGGTTCATCCGACACTTCGCGGCGAGACGGAGCTCACCTTTTCTACGGGCGACGACCTCGACGTCGATGCCGTCGACGCCGTATTCGTGACGGCTGAACACGGCCGGGGAGCCGCGGAGACGTTGCGGTTGATCGATGCGGGGTATGACGGCTTCGTCGTGGATCTGAGCGCCGACTTTCGCTTTCGGGACGCCGCTGCCTACGCATCGTGGTTCGGATTCACACATCCCGCCCCCGAGCTGCTTCCGTCATTCGTCTATGGGCTCCCCGAAGTCTACGCGCCCTATCCGCGCGACGCACGCCGAATCGCCAACCCGGGCTGCTTCGCGACGGGTATCGCCCTGAGCCTGTACCCGATCGCACGTCACCTCGACGGCCTGGATGCCGCGGTAACGGCGCTCACAGGGGCGTCGGGATCCGGTGCACGACCGAAAGAGACCACCCATTTCCCCACGCGCGAAGGTAACGTTCGCGCCTACAAAGTACTGGAGCACCAGCACCTGCCCGAGGTACGGCAGGTGCTTGGCGAGCGTGCGCGACTCTCCTTCGTACCCGTCTCGGGACCATGGACGAGGGGAATCTGGGGAACGGTCCAGATCGAACTCCCGGCAGACGCCTTCGCGGCCGACGTGGGTTCGTGGTTTGAATCGGCCTACGGCGACGCGCCGTTCGTTCGCCTCTGGCCCGATGCGCTTCCGGAATTGCGTTACGCCGTGAACACTCCGTTTTGTGACGTCGGCTGGTTGATCCGCGACAGGCGCCTCGTCATCGCTTTCGCGCTCGACAATCTGCTTAAAGGCGCCGCTAGTCAGGCCGTCCACAATCTCAATCTCCTGCTCGGGTTGCCGGAGACGACCGGGCTCATCACGAATCCTTCCCAAGCCGTTGGCGCCGTCGTCTAGGAACGTCACCTCCCGCGATGGCTGACCTGCCGAGCTGAGACTCCCATGAAAGCGAACGAAGCCATCGTACTGGAAGACCGGCTGCAGATACCCACCTACACGAAAATGCCGGTCGTACTCGTAAGGGGCGAGGGATCGTACGTCTGGGATGCGGATGGAGAACGATTTATCGACCTATACGGTGGTCACTGCGTTACACTGCTCGGTCATTGTCCTCCTCTCGTGGTGGAGGCCGTGCGCGGGCAGGCGGGTCGCCTGATCTTCTATTCGAACGCCGTCTACAGCTCGGTGCGCGCGACCGCCGCGCAGCGTTTGACCGACATGGCCCCTCCCGGACTGCAACGCGTCTTCTTCTGCAACTCGGGATCGGAGGCGAATGAAACGGCCCTGAAGTTGGCGCGCAAGGGTCTCCGTAAGCCGCACGTCATCGCAGTGCAGAACGGATTTCACGGACGCACGCTCGGGAGTCTCGCCGTGACCTGGAATGAAAAATATCGAACACCCTACGCGGCCGTGTTGCCGGAGACTACTTTCGTGCCGTTCGGCGACGTGATGGCCTTCGAAGCCGTATTCGCCGAGCGGCGCGACGTCGCCGCGGTGATTCTCGAGCCGATTCAGAGCATGGCCGGCGTGATTGACGCCCCGCCCGAATATTTCCGCGCCCTGCGGGAGCTCTGTGACCGGCACGACGCCGCGCTCATTTTCGATGAAGTACAGACGGGGGTCGGACGCACAGGTACGTTCACGTTCGCCGAGCAGGTCGGCGTAGCACCGGATTTGATCACGCTTGCCAAGAGTCTGGGCTCCGGCATTCCCGTAGGCGCCGTCCTCGTCTCCGAAAGGCTGGCCGCTACGGTCGGGCCCGGAGACCAGGGAACGACGTTCGGGGGGGGCATGATTGCAATGGCGGCCGTCGAGGCGACATTGCGGACGATCGGAGACGAACGTCTGATGGAGCGGGCGGCCGTCGTGTTCGACTACGTCGAGCGGCTGGCTCGCCCACTTGCTCGATCGATTCGCGGTCGAGGATGTTTGATCGGAGTCGAGCTCGAGGGACCGGCGGCGCCCGTTCGCGCCGAGCTGTTTCAGCGCGGCATTCTCACCGGTAGCGCGGACGACCCGAACGTCATTCGCTTGATGCCCCCTCTGAACGTGCCGCTCGACGTACTCGACGAATTCGCCTCCGCGCTGGAGATGGCGCTCGACGCCGCCGGCATCTGAGCCCCATCCTGACGTCATCCCACAAGAATGCGACACCTACTGGATTGGCACCTGGTCGACGACGACGTGTGGACGGCCGCTATCGAACGCTCGCTGCATCATCAACAAGCCGACGCCAAATGGACGAACGCGGCGCATGATCGAAGCATTGGATTGCTCTTCTTCAATCCGTCTTTGAGAACACGTACGTCGATGGAACTCGCCGTAGCGCACCTTGGCGCTTTCTCCTCTACGTTGACCCCCGGGACCGGCACATGGAAGTTCGCCTTCGAAAAGGGTACCGTGATGGACGGTGACGAGGCCGAGCACGTCACAGACGCGGTCGGCGTACTCTCACGATACTATGATGCACTCGGCGTACGCGTCTTCGCCTCACTCACCGACTACGAGCAGGACCGGGAAGAAACGCTCATGAAGACCATCATGGAAGCGTCCACCGTGCCTGTCATCAATCTCGAATCGGCCTTCTATCATCCTTGCCAGGCCCTGGCCGATGCGGCCACCATCACGCATCGCTTCCCGGATGGGACCTCCGCCAAGAAATTCGTCCTCACGTGGGCGTATCATCCCCGCGCTCTGCCGATGGCCGTACCAAATTCCGCCCTCTTGATGGCGGCTCGGCTCGGTATGGACGTCGTCGTGGCAAGGCCCGCGGAGTATACTCTCGACGCCGGCGTGATGACGCAGGCACGCCGCTACGCCGCCTCATACGGCCGGAGCATCGTCGAGACGAAAGACGTCGACGAGGCCTTCGACGGTGCCGACGTCGTCTATGCCAAGGCGTGGGCCGGATCGCTCGCGTATGAATCTCCTCGCGACGAGGCAGCGATTCGCGGCCGGTATCGCGACTGGCGCGTCACGACCGAACGGATGCAAAGGACCCGAAACGGCGTCTTCATGCATTGCTTACCCGTTCGACGCAACGTCGTCGTCGACGATGCCGTCATCGACGGTCCGCAGGCCATCCACCTTCTTCAGGCAGAGTATCGACTGCACGCCCAGAAGGCAATCCTCGAATACGTGTGGGACCTCCAGCGGACCTGACGCCACTCATGCCAATCTGACGCGATTCATCTCGCTTCCCGTTTCCATACGATGGCCGACGTTACCGTGATCAAAATCGGCGGTGTGCTCGTCGCCCACCCGCCCGCGCTCGACGCGCTCTGGTCGGCCGTGGCGGACATGGCTGCGTCGCGGAGCGTCGTAGTCGTTCACGGCGGCGGACCCCTCGCCACGGACGTGGCACGCAGTCTCGGCCATGAGCCGCGTATGGTGCACGGCCGCCGCGTCACAACCGACATGGATTTGCGAATCGTCCAGTGGGCGATGCGCGGCGAACTCAACACGACGCTCGTCGCGCATGCTCATCGAGCCGGGGTTCGTGCCGTAGGTGTGTCCGGCGTCGACGGTGCCATTCTTCAAGTAACCAAGCGTCCTCCCTGGATGGTCGACGGTCGACTCGTCGACTTCGGGTGGGTGGGCGACGTCGAAGCGGTCGATCCGAACCTGTTGAAGACGTTCGCCGCACACGGCTTCGTTCCCGTCGTCGCGCCGCTGGGCATTGACGAAGCTGGGCAGGTTTATAACGTAAACGCGGACACGGTCTCGTGCGCGCTGGCGTCGGCAATGAAGGCCGACGAGTACCTGCTCGTTACCGAAAGCGGAGGCGTGCGCCGAGAAGCGGACGACCCCGACAGCCGCATCGACCTGTGCACGAGAAAAGACTACGAGCGCGGAATCGAGGACGGATGGATCCGGGGCGGTATGAGAGTGAAGCTGCAGGTTGCCTTCGACGCGCTGCAATCCGGCGTGAGTGTGGTCTACGTGCTCTCGCCGGCTAACATCCGATCGCGAACGGGCGGAACCCGCGTCGTAGAATCCGAACCGTGAAATCGCGCGTTCGTCGTCCACGATGGGACACGATCAACCGACCTGATTCGCCATGACCGACTTCGACGTCGTCGCGCTCCACAAGGAACTCGTCCGATTTCCCTCCCTGAGCGATCAAGAGGGACCGATCGCCGATTTCGTGGAGGAGTTCGTGGCCGCGTCCGCGTGCGACGTGCACGTCGGCCGCCGCGATGACAACGTGTACTTTTGGCTCGGCGAGGGCACCGACACTCTCCTCTTGAACACGCATCTCGACGTCGTACCGCCGTCGACCGGCCATCCGTATGATCCGTTCGAGCCCATTGAGTTCGACGGGCGTATTTACGGTCGCGGTTCCGTGGACGCGAAGGCTTCGGGGGCGTCTATGACGATCGCACTTCTCTCGTTGGCGGCGCAGGGATGGCGACCGCCGTCGGGACGGACGATGGTCGCGTTGACTACCCATGAAGAGACCGGCGGCACGGACAACGGCCTCGAGAAGCTGCGTCCTCACCTGCCCCCGCTCTCGGCTGCCATCGTAGGCGAACCTACCGATCTTCGACCCTGTGTCGCACAGAAGGGGCTGTTGATTCTGACCGTCCGTGCGCGCGGAAAGGCGGCCCATGCTGCACGGTCCCATCTCGGAGAAAACGCGGTCTTAAAGGCGGCCCGCGACCTTACCCGACTGCAATCACTCGAAATGGATCGAGAGGATCCCTTTCTGGGCCCGCCGACGCTCACGGTCACGACGATCGAGGGGGGTTCCGCACGAAACGTGGTACCCGATTTGTGTACCTTCACGCTCGACGTCCGAACGACACCGGCATACTCGCATGAGGAATTGATCGAGCGCATTTCCGCGTACCTCGAATCGGACGTCGAGGTGCACAGCAAGCGAATCGTGCCGGTCGCAACGTCTCTGGAATCCAGAATCGTGAGGGCGTGTCTCGAGACCGATCCGTTCGCCCGACCGTTCGGCTCACCCACTGCGTCGGACTGGATCTTCCTGAGCGACGTACCCACGGTTAAGCTTGGTCCCGGATCCAGCGAGCTCTCGCACACGGCCGAAGAAAGCGTTTCGATCGACGAATTGAGGCGGGCCGTCGACGTGTACCGAGGCATCATTAGGGCCTATTACGAACTGCAGGATGCACGATGAGTGAAGCGAATACCGACAGAACCCACCCTTTGTGGCGAAAGGAGGCCGACGCGGCCGACTGGGTAACACGCTTTACGGTGGGCGAGGATTATCTCTGGGACAATCGTCTTCTCCCTTACGACGTCGCGGCAACACGTGCTCACGCCTGGGGTCTTGCTCAGATCGGCATATTCACCGAGGACGAACTCCGTGACGTCGAGTCGGCGCTTGGGGAGCTGGACTCCGAGTTCAGGGAAGGGCGCATCGCCGTTCGTCCCGAGGACGAAGACTCTCACACGGTAATCGAACACTTCCTGACGAAGCGTCTCGGCGAGACGGGCGAAAAGATACATTCCGGTCGATCTCGGAACGACCAGGTGCTCGCCGCGCTGCGGCTCTATCTGAGAGACGGTATCGAGGGCATCGCCGTCCGCGCTCGCGATCTCGCCACGATTTTGTGCGCGTGGGGAGAGCGGTATGACCGCGTCTTGATGCCGGGTTATACGCACATGCAGCGGGCGATGCCTTCGAGCGTCGGGCTCTGGGCGATGGGATACGCCGAGCTGCTCGCGTCCGATCTGGATGCTCTGGCGGCGGCGTTCGAACAGATCAACGTATCCCCGCTCGGGAGTGCGGCGGGATACGGAGTGCCGTATCTAGATTTGCCCAGAGAAGCGGTCGCGGAGCGGCTTGGATTTCGAAGCGTTCAGACGCACGTCACCGCCGTGCAGCTCTCGCGGGGCAAATTGGAGTTGCACGTGGCGCACGCATCGGCCCAGCTGGCGGCCACGCTGAACCGCCTGGCCTCCGATCTGGTTCTATTCAATACGTCCGAGTTCGGATTCGTCAAGCTGCCGGCCGAGTTTTGCACCGGAAGCTCAATCATGCCGCAGAAGAAAAACCCCGACGTACTTGAACTGGTGCGGGCCTCCTATCACCGCATCCTCGCCGAGATGCAGCTGCTGCTGACGCTGCCCTCGAATCTGCCCTCCGGTTACCATCGCGACCTTCAGCTGACCAAAGAAGCGTCCATGCGCGTCACAGGCCTCGCGCTCGACCTCGTCGATGCGATGAAAAACGTGCTTGAGGGGGCTTCGTTCGACGAACGGCAGCTGCGACGGGCTACCACGAAAGAACTCTTCGCGACCGCGCGCGCCTTGGAGCTCGTTCAAGAGGGAGTGCCGTTTCGTGCGGCCTATCGCAGGGCGGCCGAGCAAATCGAATCTCTCGGCGTACCCGCCGAGGACGAAGCCCTCGGTGCCTATACCGTCGACGGCTTTCCCGGCCGGTGCCGACCCGATCTCATTCTGCGACGACTCGAGGAGCAGGCGAATCGCATGTCCGCGTTCGCACCGCCGAAGTCGTCGTGACCTCTAGACCGCTCAAGGTGCTTCGGAGACACCGCCGAAGTCGGAGATCCAATCCGTCATGCTGTCAAGGTACTCATGTGCCGTCAGGTCGTACTGAATCGGCGTGACGGAGACGTAGCCGTTCTCGATGGCCCACAGGTCGGTATTCTCTCCTTCGTCGAGGTTTACGAACGTACCGGTCAGCCAGTAATACGGCTGATTGTTCGGGTCGACTCGCTCATGGAACGATTCTTCCCATCGGGATCGGGCCTGGCGCGTCGGCAGTACGCCGCGAATGTCGTCGAGCGCGAGGGAGGGAACGTTTACGTTCAGCAAAATGCCGGGGGGCAAGCCTTGCTTCAGTACGCGCTTCGCCGTGCGCCTCGCTATTTCCTGTGCGGCCCTGTAATCGCCTCCCTCCCACGAACACAGAGAGAAGGCAATCGAGTCGATGCCGAGAATCGCGGCCTCCGTCGCCGCACTTACCGTTCCTGAATAAATGACGTTCACGGCCGTGTTCGGCCCCCGATTGATGCCGCTGACGACCAGGTCGGGGCGTCGAGGGAGCAGCTGGTTCACGGCCAGCTTTACGCAGTCGGCGGGCGTCCCTTTGACGCTGTAGGCCGTTACACTCTCGGCGAAATCCATACCGACCCGGCGGGCACGCACCGGATCGCGGATCGTAATCGCATGTCCGACTGCGCTCTGTTCCTGAATCGGCGCGGCGACGAAGACGTCGCCGAGATCGGTCATTGCGGCAACGAGCGCACCCAGCCCGGGTGCGTCGATTCCGTCGTCATTGCTTACGAGGATGAGCGGCCGCTTTCCGTTCGTCGCCATCGTAGCGCTTGGCCTCTGCGTTGATGTCACTCCCATATCAATAGCTCTCGCCCGGGGACGGAAAATCGTGCGTGCGCACGTCTTCCACGTACTGGCGGACGGCCCCGGTAATCGTCTGGGCCAACTGCCCGTACCGTCGCACGAACCGTGGGTTGAAATCCGTCGTCAGCCCGAGCAGGTCGTGCGTCACCAATACCTGGCCGTCACACCGCGCGCCGGCGCCGATTCCAATCGTCGGAACGGAGACGGATCTCGAGACCTCCGAGGCCAGGGCGGCGGGTATCTTTTCGAGGACGACTGCGAAACAGCCGGCCTCTTCGAGAAGCTTTGCATCGCGTTTGAGCACTTCGGCCTCCTCTTCTTCCTTTGCCCGAACCTTGTACGTTCCGAATCGATAGATGCTCTGCGGAGTGAGTCCGAGATGTCCCATGACCGGAATGCCCGCCGCGATGATGCGATCGACGGCCTGGATGACGTCCTCGCCGCCCTCGAGCTTGATCGCGTGCGCCCCCGCCTCTTTCATCACTCGAATCGCCGAGATCAACGCCTCCTTCGAATTGCCCTGGTACGATCCAAACGGCAGGTCGACGACGACCAGCGCACGATCGACACCGCGTATGACGCATTGCGCATGGTAGATCATCTGATCGAGCGTGATCGGCAGCGTCGTCTCGTGGCCCGCCATGACGTTGGACGCCGAATCGCCGACGAGAAGCACGTCGATTCCGGCGGCGTCGAGAATGCGTGCCGTCGTGTAATCGTAGGCCGTAAGCATCGCGATCGGGATCTGGTCGCGCTTCATGTCTTGAAGCGTCTGTGTCGTGATCCGCCTCGCGTTTATTTTCAGTGGAACGGCTTGAATGCTCATTTTACCCAAGAAGGGTTCGAGGAGTGGTGCGCCTGCCAATATAGAGGAGTGGTGCGCTCGCCAATATAAGAACATCG